>NZ_JBSPUQ010000012.1:0-132119 GCF_056861055.1 Stenotrophomonas sp. 115C5 | reverse complement strand
TGAGCTCGCCGGGCGGCTGGCGGAGCAGCTCTCCGAACGCCAGCATCCGCTGGCCCCCCGTGACTCGTCTTCGACTCATGAGCAGGAGCTGCTGCAGAACGCTTTTGAGGTCCTCTCACGAACCCGCTTTTCGCCGACGCCGGCCTGCGCGGAACCAGACAACGATCACGGCCGCTCCCCGCTTCCGTGACGTTTGCGGCGCCGGACGTGGACAACCCGGCGTCGCCTCTTCTTTCCTTTACCTGCCTGTCCAGCAATGCAACGGAGCACCACCATGGCGCGTCGAACCAAGAACATGGTCATCCTGGTCGGATTTCTCGGCCGCCCCGCAGAACTCCAGGAACGCAACAACCGCAAATTCATCGTGTTCGATATCGGCACCACCGAAAGCTGGGGACCCAAGGAAGATCGTAAGGAAAAGACCACGTGGAATCGCTGCATCGCCGGCGGCCAGACCGCGGTCAACCTGGCAAAGTTCACGACCCAGAAGGGCGCGTATTTGCACATCGAGGGCTCGTTGCAGAACAGCCAGCGGGAAAAAGATGGCCACACGACCTACTACACCGATGTGCGCGTGAGCGAGTTCATCGCGTTGGACAAGCTGGAGCGCAACACCAGTGACGAAGAGCCGCCGCAGCCGGCAAGCACTGACGGCCTGGACGACCAGGATATCCCGTTCTAGACAACACCTAGTTGGAGTGCTGTGTACATAGGGGGCGGCGACCGCCCCCTTGCAATCGTCAAGGTGTGAAGTGAACAAATTTTCCCTTACTACGTTGTCGCAAGCTCTGATGGATAGCCAGGACTTGCTGCGCTCAATTCATGCGTGCGAACTCGATGGCTCCGAGCCGCTTGTCGCGGAGACCATTGCGATGCATGACCAGGTGATCAGCGACGCGTGTTCGCCCCACGTCGCACTTGTGCTATCGCAGCCCACCGTTGCTTTCATTCCAGTCAGATCTGTAACGCCCATGCGTGGGAATTACACTCCGGCGCCCGCTGCCATTGCAGTGGACATTGATCAGGCGTTCTTGGACCAGCTCCACGAGCTTCGCAGTGTATGCAGCGCCCTGAACGTTGAAGAGGTTCAGACCGTCCACTACCCGTATTGGGGTCGCGACAACGATGGCGAGCCGCTGCCGATGGAGATGGAAAGGCTGTGCGTTGGCCGGGACTACTTCCGCTTCGAGGCCAGGAGTGACACCTGCGATGCGCGCTACGAATCAGACGCTTTGCAGTTTGAAGAGCTGGAAAAGCGGCTTTCCGAGCAGGTGCCTGTTCTCAATTTTAGCCAAAGCGCCCGCACCGAGGAAGTTGAACAGTTCCTTGAACAGCGCGACTTGGCAGCGCGGCCCGCACCGTAGTGCCTGTGATCCACGGCACAAGGCGTTCAATCAAAAGTTCCTGAGGGAGTTCCAATGGGCATTGGCGTGTTTACAGAAAGCTTCAACGGCACCGGCAAGTCATTTCTCGTCTCCGGGCCTTCCTACCTGAAGGCAAGGTATCAGTCGGAGTGCCACACCTCCCCACACGCGCAATCAGAGCCCGACTTCTCCTATGTGACTTGGGCTGAAGAAAACGGTATCAACGCGCAGGAGGACATTGCCGGCATCGTCGATTCAACCTTGGCCTCTCTCGGCCTCGACGCCGGCTTTTTTGGGGAGGAAGAACGGGCGACGTTCGATAGCGACTTCGCTCTCATTGGCCGAAGTGACCCTATCGAAATCGGGCTGCGCGACTGGGATTTCGAGTACGACTTTGTTGTTGCCGCCGCCGCGGCGAAGGGCCGATACCGCGACGGACCGTACGAAAAGATTGCACAGCCCGAGCTCTATCTGGCCAATTCCCTATCCAACGGCCGCATTGCTTCAGTCTACGCCGCTACAGCTATCTGCCTGGCAGAAGATACCCTGGTCTGCCTGCGCCACGCGCTGCAGCAGGCAGGCTTTGAATGCCGGTACCCGACGTCGGCCTGGACCACAGCGCCCTACCCCGCGCTCGACGAGGACGTTGTTCGTGCAGCGGGCGAGCGCATCAGTTCCGCGAACAGGTACATGAAGCTCGACAGGGACGAGCGTTTCCGTGAGCTCTACGCTACCGCCGACGGCCGCGCCTCGGTAGTCCGGACGGTCCAATCCATCGAAGCGACCGGTGAATACCGGAGTGGCGAAGGTCACCTCTATACCTGGACCCCGTATTACAGCCCCACCCGTGACGAGGTCATTCTCCTGGACCCGTTCGATTTGGCAAGTGATCGTCCGGCCTGGTCCAACGGCGAGCTGAGCATGCCGCCAGCGCTTATTGCGCAGCTCGCCAAGGCAGCTCCCGAGGGATATCTGTACCCCGTCCCACGCGACGAGCACACAGAGGACTGGTGGGCCAGTCAGCAGGCGAATGCCTTGGGGAGGTCGGGAGTGCCCTACTTGCTGGTCTCTGAGGCCGAGTTCACGGAAACTACCGGCATTGAAGTCGGCCGCTGGCCGAGCGCCGACCTGGACGAAGAGAGCGAAAACGATGACAACAGCAGCTTCCGGCCGTAAGCCGCCCGGCAGGCGCGGTCCGGGTGAGGACAACCTGCGCCGCCTCTCGGTACCCCCGCACAGCGTGGAAGCCGAGCAGGCGGTGCTCGGCGGCCTCATGCTGGTCCCGGAGGCCTATGACCGCGTGGGCGACAAGCTGAACCCCGACAATTTCTATCGCCGGGACCATCAGTTGATCTTTGAGGCGATCCGCGAGCTGGCCACCCTCAACAAGCCCTTCGATGCCGTGACGCTAGGCGAGTGGTTCCATGCCGAGGGCAAGCTTGACCTTATCGGGGACGGCAGTTACCTGGTCGAATTAGCCAGTACGACGCCGTCGGCGGCCAACGTGCTGGGTTACGCCGAAATCGTGCGCAAGCACTTCCTGGTGCGCACGCTCATCGCCAAGGCAACGGAGATTGCAGAGGACGGTTTCAACCTCGGCCGCGGCGATGCTGAAGAGCTGCTGGCCCAGGCTGAACAGAAGATCTTCGCCGTTGGCGAACAGGCGCGGATGACCAAGCGCGACCTGGTGACGCTCAAATCCGCGACCAAGCAGGCCTTCATGCTCCTGCAGGAGCGTTACAACCGTGGAGGTGGCATCACGGGGCAGGAAACGGGCTTCGTGGATCTTGACGAGCTCACCGCCGGCATCGGCGACACAGACCTGGTCATTCTTGCAGCGCGGCCGGCCATGGGCAAAACCACTTTGGCGCTGAACATCGCCGAGTACGTAGCCTCTCGTAAGGTGCGAGGCGACGAGACCGGCCGCCGCCGTAAAGCCGTGCTTGTGTTCTCGATGGAAATGTCCGCTGATCAGCTGGCCCTACGTACGATCGCCTCGCAAGGTCAGGTCGACGCGAATCGCTTGCGGCGCGCCCAGCTGGAAGATGAGGATTGGGCAAGGGTCACTGCAGCGATCAAGTACATCAACGAAGAGATGTCGCTGTTTATTGACGACACACCCGCCCTCTCGCCGGACGCTCTGCGGGCAAAGGCACGGCGGGTAGCCCGCGAGAACCCGGACCTCTCGCTGATCGTGGTCGACTATCTGCAGCTCATGGAAGTCCCTGGCAACAAGGAGAACCGCGCCACCGAGATTGGTAGGATCTCGGGTGCGCTCAAGGCACTTGCCAAGGAGCTCAAGGTTCCGGTGATTGCACTTTCCCAGCTGAACCGAAGCGTTGAGTCGCGCACTGACAAGCGACCGCTCATGGCGGATCTTCGTGAATCCGGCGCAATTGAGCAGGATGCGGACATGATCGCCTTCATCTACCGCGATGATTACTACAACGCCGAATCGCCCGACAAGGGCCTCGCCGAGGTCATCTTGGGCAAGAATCGTAGCGGCCCCACTGGTACGGTGAAGTTGCGCTTTGCTGGTCAGTACAACAGCTTCCAGAATCTTGCGCAAAGCGCTCGCCAGGAGGAATTCTGAGATGCCTGTAACGTCCCCGCTCCTCGATGCGGTACGTCAACTCTTCGACCTGCAGGCAGATCAGCTTCCTGCACTCAAGGAGCCAATCAAAGCTTTCCTGGCTGGCGGCGTTGCCGTCCATTACTGGGTGGGTGCCCGGGTCACCACCGACATCGACGCTGAATTCAGCCTGGTGGGGACAGGCTATCGCAACTTCCTTCCGATCGAAGATGTCATGGCCTACGTGGACGAAGACGGGCACACCCGCGCCGTGCACATCGACCGCAACTACACGCCTGTTTTTGCCCTGATGCATGAGGGCTACGTTGAGCGCGCCCGGCCGTTGGGAGGAGCGCTTGGCGGCAAGGGCAAACTGGACATCTATGTCCTCTCTCCAGAGGACCTGGCAATCAGCAAAATGGCGCGTTGGGCACCCAACGACCGACAGGACGTGATTGCGCTGGCTCAAGACGGCCTGCTGGACGCCGAGGAGCTGGAGGCCTTGGCCCTTGAAGCAGCAGACACGGCGGTGGGGCATAATCCGACCTTGCTCCGGATCAACATCCGGGAGGCTATTGATCATGTCCGCACTCACCAGCCCCCTCGCCCGAGCCTTTGAAGGTCCACATGACCGCGCTGCCGAGGCGGTCGTAGCCGACTGGCTGTTGGCCCCAGAAATGGGGGCACTGAGAGCAGATTTACCATCCATGTCGCTGGCCAGCGTCCGAGAACTGGGCGCCACCTTGGAAACCGTCATGCTTCTGGGCGTTGTCCCTGCCTCCCCTGCGCTTACGGAGGCAATCCAGCTCGCCGCTGCCCTGGCCCACCCTTCCAGAGAGCCTGGACGGGCCGTACAGCGACGATGGGGCGTACTCAGGCTCGCCTTTGACCCGGCGCGCCTGAGTCAGCGCCTACAGGAAGCAGCTGTGCTTTCGGGCCGGCTCTCCCGACGCTGAGCAGCTTACCGGCTGGCACGCTTCCATGGCAGCGCAATACGCCCCAAACCGCACTGCCGAAGCCCTTCATGCCGCAGATCCGTCGGCTTCGGCCTTTGCCTTCTCAGCTCTCTGCTCCAAAGAGAGTGGCCATCGAAGGAACGAAATGCGTTCCTGTTGGTCGGGTGAGAACACGTGGCCGCGACTCCAAAGGATATCTCGCGCCTGTTCTATACGGTCTTGAGCGATGTCGATGCGAAGGTCACTGCCAAAATCAGACCCATCGGTCATGTCAAGTGCGTCACCAAGCTTACATTCGATGAAATCCAAGAGAGCCTGATCGTCGAGCCTGACGATGTTGTCATCGGGGAATAGGTAGGCGCCCATTTCATCAATCTTCACAACGTCTCCCTCAGCACCACCGTCGCCAAGCCGGTGCGTCCCAGGTACCAACACTAGTCAACCACTTCTACTTCGCGCGTCGTCGTCGCCAAGTGCGGCATCCCAACGCACCCACCGCCTTCCGGAAGGAACAAAGCCACGTTCGACCAGCCAAGCCCGCGACGAGACCGGCAGCGCCGAGGCGCCGCCGGGGAGTCGTGATGGCCGAACGATCCATCCCATGCGGAATGGACTGGCGCCTGTTCCGCGGCCGGCGAGGGCCTCACGTTCGGCCACCAGCTTCAGCTCCTCAGGGAACTCGGCCAGTGGGGGCACTGGCGAGGTCGCTGCCGCGAACACAGGCCCCCTGCCTGAATCAATGCTCATTGGTCAACGCGCTCTTGTTCCGATCACGCCTGCGGAGCGCACTTGCACTCCACCGCGACGGCACGTACTGGGACATCACCAGGATGTACAGCAGCAACCAGAGCCCACTTTGCAGCAGGACAAGCTCAGCCTGTCTTCGGAATGAGGACGTGGCCGCCGCATCGCCGGCAATGGACTTCATACCCGACTGCCACTGCGCGGTGGCTTTATCAAGCCGCTGGGCGACTGCCAGATCACTGGTCGACTGCCTGACATGCATGACATCGCCTGCGAGCTTCAAACTCGTTCCCAGCGCGCTTTCATGAAGACGCAGCTGATCGCTCATGACCGAGAGCTGCCACACGCTCACCGGCATTCCACACAGGAGAGTGGCTGCCGCCAACAGGCCACGGGCACGACCAGCGAAGCCCTTGAGCTTCATGCCGCACGCGCCAAGGCCTTGCGGCCGGCGTCGCTGTTCGGGTTCGGCACAGCAACGTTGACAAACGGCGGGTCGGCCATTCCCTCGCGATGAAGCTTGATCGCCATCACCTCCTTTGCCTTGATGAATCTCAAGCCGTCTTCTGTGATACGGAGCTTCTGCTGAGCACCCTTCCAGAAGGACGCGTCAATGCCGAGGACGATCTTGGCGCCGCAATTGGTGATGAATGATTGCGGGAATGCGGTGGGCTCCTGGGCCGCACACCACAGGCCGAGACCGAACTTGCGTGCTTCACGCGCAATGACGTTGATGATGTCGTCCGAGTCGTCGCTGAAAAAGCGACTTCCCTCGTCGATAAACACAACGTGACGCAGCTCTGTGCCAGTCGCGGTTGGCCCAAGCTTCTTGACGTCCTCAAAGATCTGACGCAGCTTCAGCTTCACGAACAGCACTTGCTGGTCATCGCTCAGGGACTTAATTTCGTGGACGCGTACGCTTGCGCCATGGAAGGGCGCAGCGTTTGAGTTGAAAATGCCGGAAGCCGCAAGGATCTGGAGTCGCTGCACCACCGACACCAGAACATCCTTGGAGTCATACCGGATGAGATCCTGAGGCTCACGCGATGGCTTGTTGATGACAGCCTCGCTGAACGCATCGATCAGCTTCTTCTCCGACACCTGGATCTGACTCTCAAGCTTCGTCCTTTCCTCAGACAAAGCAGGATTCTTGGCCAACTTGTAGCACAGGTTCTGGAGCTGCCGGTTCTGCTTGCATACAACCTCAAGTGCGTTCATCGCCTTGTTGTCGCCGCCAAACAACATGACAAGCACCTTTCGCTCGGCGAACTCCAGCAGGTCAGTGAGCGTCGGATAGTAGTTCCGAAGATCCTGCCACTTGCGTTCTGCGATCAACTGGCGGCGCTGCGCCTCTGTGATTTCCTGCTTGACCCAGCTCCGCGGGTTGTCCGGGAAGATCCACCTGGACGCGTAGAGATCAATGATGAGGTTGCGTAGCGCGGCCTCCTGCTTTGAACCAAACTGGGTGGTGACCTGCTTGATAAGCCCAACGATGAAATCGGCCTGGCGGTAAACGCCTCCAGTGTGTGGGTCGGCATCGAGAACCAGGGGATTGGTTCCGTACTGCGTAGCCTGCGAATACTTGGCGGCCACCGCGCCGGGTACCGAAGCAAGCTCATCGTGAACATCAAATACATCGACCTCGATGCCATCACGTGCGGCCGACTCCAGAAGCCGCTTGCTCTGGTAGCTCTTGCCCGTACCGCTCATGCCCATCAGCACCAGGTGCGCATTGAGCAAGGTGCTCGGATCATAGTAGACCCCAACCTCCTTGTTCTGCTGACGGAATAGGTACTCGTTGATCCCCAGGTAGTGACGCATCTTTCTCTCCAGTTATTGAGCCGAGGCTTTCGCCGCCATCTCGCGCTGGCGCGCGAGTCGCACGCCCATCTCGGCTTGAGCGTTGCGCGCCAAACGCGTTGCAAGAAGAAGCTCAACGCGTTGACGTTGCTCAAAGCGGCGCTGCTGCATGTAGATTTCCAAGGCCCTCATGTGAAGGCTCTCCACTCGCAGTGGAGCTGCACCGCGCTCGGCCTCTTCTTGCAGCCACGCAGTGTTGAGGTGGCGCTTGCCCACCTCCGATTCGATGATCTCCCGCACAGACATGTCATCCCAAGCGCTAACATTCGGCACTTCTGGCATCTTTCCCGCGTAGGCCTCCGCGATCGCGTCGCCCTCGGGCTGGTCATTTGCACCAGCTTCACCGGCATAGCCGCCCGGGGTGGGACTTCCCCCACAGATCAAGCCCTTCGGGTCCTTGCTGAACTCGGTCGACTTCCAGACCTCGAAGTGCAGATGGGGGCCTGTGCCTACCCCGGTGTTACCTACCAGGGCGATGGGATCACCAGCCTTGACACGCTGGCCGCTGGTGACCAGGTACTTTGACAGATGGAAGTAAACCGTCGTATATCCACCAGCACCGCCAGTAAGACGAACGGACTGACCACCGCCGCCACCGGCCCACTTCGCAACCACGATCCCGTCATTAGCCGCGTACACCGGCGTCCCGGAACCGATAGCCAGATCGACACCCTTGTGCCAGCGCACCACCCCGGTAACGGGGTTGCGCCGGGCAGGATTGACGTTGCTCGACACGCGCGCACGAGAGCTGTTCTCTCGAAGCGGATCTTGCACACAGACGGGGAAGTTCGGCTGGATGTTCGCCCTGGCCGTCCACGGCAGCGCCACAGTAAGTGCCAGCAGCAAGGCAGGCACTATCGCCCTCACGGCGCATCCTCTTGCGGTCCTGGTGCCAGTTCGGCGGCCAGCCGAAGCGCCTGGACGTATCGATCAAGGTCAGCGGGGCTCAACCGGCCTTCCACGCCGGGAGCTGCCGCCGTAGCCACTGGATCGCGGTACAACCTGCCAATGGCAGTCAGTTCGGCTACACCGCGGTACTTCTCTGAAATTGGCGCAAGCAGGCTCTCAATGGCCTTTCTTTGCTCCCAAAACCGCTTGAGATCAGCGTCAAACTGAGCGTCGGTGGCATCCGTAGACTCGGCAGCGGAGGGTGCGTACATGTCAGCGTAGGCCGATTCCATCGCACGACCGACTTCCGTTACCTGGCTGCCGTGCAGCGCATTGGCATTACGTGCAAGAGCTTCGGCCGAGACTGAATATCCGAGCTCCTGCAGTCTCGCGGCGTCGAGGTAGAGATCGCGCACTGGATCGGGCTGCGCCGTCACCCATCCGGCGTCATGCGGTATCGGAAGCCACTTGTCTACGAGCGCTGCAGCCTGCTCGTCACTAACGATTCGGGACGCGAGCTCCGGAGACTTCATCGCACCCCGAATTCCGTTAACCACGTCTGGCTCGTATGCTCTTCCGGTGATCGATCCCGGCTGCTTGCTCACCGCCGCGACAGTCACCGCATTCGCTTGTTGCTTGCTTTCGCAAGCTGTCACAAAAAGCGCGCTTACCGCGCACATTGCTGTGAGAATTCGGATTCTGATATGGGATTTCACGGCTGCTCCGTTTGATTCCGACGCGTACGATCGGCCATCATGCTGTTGAATGAGTGAGCTGCGGTTGCAAGCGCCGCTTGATCGGCGAGGGTCATTCCGTCTGCAACCTGTGCCTGGGGTGAGGTGATGTCTGACTGTGCCCTGATGGTCTCGCTCGCGACGATATTGCGAACGTAGTCCATCGCCGCCGCTCGCCCCTCATCGGAATACGTCTTGCCGGCAACCGGATCGAGCACAGAAGCAACGTCACTGTCTGCCCCTTGCATGCCCGGCGCAGCGGCGACCGAACACCGCCCCGAGGAAACTTCAAGATCCGAGCACCAACGATCGTGTCGCCGCACTGCATTGCCCAAGGCACTTTCGTAGGGCGAGAGCACCAGGTCGTCGACCACGGCTTTGCCATACGCACGTAGAGTGGTGCGCTGAATCTGCTCTTGATCGGCGAGCATCATGGCGCTGGTGATGGTTGAGTCAGCGGAAGCCGCCTCCACCGAGGCCGCCTGCGCGCTGCCGGCGGCTTCCTGCATATGCAACTGGGTCTTGGCCGCGCTTTCGCCTTCTGCGATTGTCTTCTGACTCGCTGTAGCCTTTCCGATCTCCTGGCCCCACTGTGCGAAGCCGCTGCTCCACGACTGCATCACACCGGTTTGCATCTCCTGTACAAGCAGGCTGGCAGACTCAGTGATCGCGGCTACCATCCCATTGCCGGCAGTGACGAAGGCCTGGTACCCAACCTGCGCCCAAGGATCGCAGCAGTACACTGCGCGAGCATCCATCGCTGCTGTGAGGCCGCCGGCAAGAATTACCCCTCCACCCAACCCCACAATGATGGCGCGAACGCGGCTCATCAACGCGCCTTCGCAGCGACTTCGCGAGCCTTGGAGAGGCGCTGCTCACTGTCACGTTTGACGCTGGTTGCAATATCTGCAGCGAGCATTGCCTCGATACGCTCGTTCTGCTCAAAGAGCATCATCTGCATATAGAGATTGAAGGCGCCGATCTTGTTCGCTTCGCGCAGCTGGTTCACCTCACCGAACTGAGGCCCGACAATCATCTTGTACCAGTTCGGGTCCAGGAATCGTCCATTGGTCTGCGACTTCATGAGCTGCAGCGGCGATACATCTGCAACGTTCAGATTCGCGGAGGTGCCCAAGCCTGGCACCTTTCTCCGCATTGCAATCATGTTGGACATCGAGAGCGCAGCTGGCGACAGTTTGCTCTGCTCCATCAGCTGACCGGCAATGAACGCCTTGCCCTGATCCGTTTTCTCCCAGCCCTTGGGGATTTGCTGCGTCGGAATCGCGTTGACCACGTTGTTGAGATAGGCAACAGCACCAGAGTACTGCGCGTCAGTCAGCACATCGCGCCCAAGCAGGTTGTCGGCGCGCACGTCTGCATTCTGCAGGTCTGCTGCAACTGGCGTACTACAACGGCCGAGCTTTGCATCCTGCTCGGAGCAGAACTGGGCCGCATGGGTGCGGTACACGTTTCCGACTGCGCCAGCCGTATTGGAGGTGTACAGCGTCCGGTCCGAGACGCCCTTCACGAGAGCTTTAACCGTCTGGTTCGTGGACTCGACGGAATCGCCCACAGCCGATGCCGCTTGCGCCTCGTAGCATGCTCTCGGCGAGAGGACGAAATCCTGCTGAGCATCTGCGCGCTTCTCTTCCATGTAGAGCTGGGTGTCCACCTGGATTTTGCCTTCCTCGAATGTCTTCTGAGAGGCCGTCTGTTTGCTAACCTCTTGCGCAACCTGCGAGAAACCTGAGGCGATGGTGTTGTTCATGTCGTTGAGCAACTGCACCACGGTCGAGGTTGCGGTGCCGATTGCGCTGGCGACCGCTGCGCCCGCCGCTTGTGCACCGGCGGCGGCGGCAATGCCGTCGCCGCAGCACGCGGTAGAAGGTGCCGATGCCCAGTAGCCACCCACGCCCATGGCAACCGCAAGTGAAAGTGCAATGGAGGTACGCTTCATGATCACTTCCCGATGTTGAGCAGCCCGCCGGCTTTACCGCTGCCTGACGTATTGACGTTGCCGTCGGCATCGACGCTGACGGTGCCCGTACCAAGATTTCCTGCGGAACCGGTATAGGAAACCTGCCCGTTGGAGTACGAGAGACCGTTGCTGGCCAACGCATCCTTCAGCGTCTTCTCGAACTGTGCTTGGGCCGCCTGGCAGGTTTTCGTAAGCAGCTGCTTGCCAAGCTGCTGAAGAATCGGCTGGAGCGCCTCGATGCGGACAAAGCTCATGGGGATCTTGTTGTACTCGACGATCAAGTCCAGGCAGGTCTTTGTGGCCGCATTGAAGGTTGCGCTCGGATCGGTTCGAGGCGAGTACACCTGGATGTTCTTGGTCATGGCATCCTGGGCGGACTTCTGGATCTCATCGCACATGGCCTGCTTGGCAGCAGCATCCAACGCATAGGCCGGCGGCTGATAGACCATGGCGGCCAGCGCCACTGAAACTGCAACTGCGGCGAGCTTACGCATTATTCGATTCCTCACGATGTTGACGTATGGCCTGCGCAAGCCGGCCAAGCTTTTGGGGGTCAAACACAGACCGGAAGTACGGTTGGTTCTGCAGAATCCGCATTCGTTGCACCAGGGTCTGTGCGAGCTGATCGCTCTGTACACCGGACCTGACTCGCTGCCCATCACCGGCGATCAGTTGATCAAGGAGCGCAGAGCCCATGTCGGCGTGTTCGTCGTCCAACCACTGCAGCAGCCGCACTGCCTTGGAGGTGCTGATATAGACCAGGAAGAAG
The DNA here is from genome assembly GCF_056861055.1 of Stenotrophomonas sp. 115C5. Lineage (NCBI taxonomy): Bacteria > Pseudomonadati > Pseudomonadota > Gammaproteobacteria > Lysobacterales > Lysobacteraceae > Stenotrophomonas > Stenotrophomonas sp. 115C5. Next base: position 120,254 of record NZ_JBSPUQ010000012.1, on the reverse strand, counting down.
AGCAACTGGTGCCTGTCCGCCTCCTCCAGCGCAAGGACAGCCCCCGGCTGGGAAAGTGACTTGCCGAGCTGAACAACCTTCTCGGCGTAGACGGGCGACCCGTCCACGGTCCAGTCCTCGGCCAGTTCAATGCGATCCAACAGCTCTGCCAAGCCAGGGGCCGCCTGGCGCCAGTGCTGGCGCACGACTTCTGCATCAAGATCCAACATAGATCGCCGGAGTACTTTGATTGTTATAAGATGGTGCAAGTATCATCGCACCAACCAGATGGGTCAATACCCGAGAATACGCATGCTCAGGCTAGTCCGAAGCCTCCAGACGCCCACAGACGCGCCCGCCAAGGGTGCGCAGGCGACTGTGCCCGCAGGTCAGCCCGCCTCGACAGCCGCACCACGCCCCGCGCAGGCGCCTCCCAAGGCCCGTGCGTGGGGTGCGCTCTCCGAACGCCTTCTCAATCGGCTGGACCAAGTCGAAGCAGCCCAGGTTCCAACTCTGCAGCCGGGCCCTGCCCCGGCGCCCACGAACAGGAAATGATCATGCGCCCTCACCTTCGGCTGATAACGGCCGGCCTCTTGGCGGTGCCCGCCGGAGCCTTCGCCGCAGACCCCGTCAAGTGGAATCCACCACCAGACGATGCCAGCCTCGGCATCCTGCGTGAAGTCTTCGGCAACGTCGTCGACTTTGTGATCGGAAATGGCGTTTCAGCTGCCGAACTGGGCAACAACAACACGGTGCTTGCCGCAGGGTTTGAGGTCTTCAACACTGCAATCCTGTTCTTGGCAATGATCTTCGTCGCCTACAGCTCGATCATGGGCGTGATCAACACCGCCCACGATGGGGAGTTCCTGGGCAAGAAAATGTCGTCCATCTGGGTGCCTATCAGAACCGTAGGTGGCAGCGCACTGCTGCTCCCTCTCGCCGGCGGCTTCTCGCTGATACAGATCATGATCTTGTGGTTGACCCTGCAGGGTGTGGGAGTCGGCGACAAGGCCTGGCAGGCAATGCTGGGACGGATCGATCAGAGCGGCATGATCAACCACCCCAATATGCCAAACGCTCGACCGCTGGTGGCCAACATCATGCGCTTCGAGGTGTGCATGGCGGCAATGAACAAGCACTACGCTGAGGCGGAGCGTGCCGAGCGCATCAGCGTTCAGGAGAACGTGAGTTCAATCTTCAGTATGGTGCCATCTGATAAGGCGTTCGGCGGTACCGGAGCGGTCGGCGGTTTGGGTGCCTTCGGCATCAATTTTGAGGCAGTGCCCATTCCGGTGACGTCGTTTAACTGGGCGGCTAGTGATGGCTCGTACATCAGGAACAACGTATGCGGCGGCATCAGCTGGGAAGAGAGCCCCCAGTCCCAAGCCGGCAATGCCCGATATCTGGACACCGCGCAAGTCTCCAAGGCTCATGCTGCCGCTGTTCGACAGGTAATCGCTGCGGTTCGCCCCGTAGCTCAGCGTATTGTCGCCGGTGAGAAGCCGTCGAGCGACGTGATTTTGAGTGCTGCCTACAACTATGAGAACCAGGTGAGGCAGGCAGCGCGTAGCGCAGTTGATGCAGCCAACTCAAACAGCAAGGACGCCTTCGTCGACTACGCAGCTGCTGGCGGCTGGGTCTTCGCAGGGAGCTATTACAACCACATCATTGCACTCAATGACGCAGTCCAGCTCTCTGTCAACTCGCTCCCAACCTCAAATTCGATCGACATCCAAGACAAGGAGTCCCAAGACGCACTAGTAGGCTTCACAGATGCGATGGCAGTGACGGAAGAATTCCTTAAGGTCAGGTCACACACTGCCCAAGCCGCATACGAGCATGAAACGAAGTTGGACACCGAGGCGTGCACTGACCCGCTACCTAATACTTGGGAAGCCATTAGGAAGTGCCTATCAAAGCCAGCGCTGGCCGGCATCGAGATGATGACGGCCAACATGGCTGGCAGCAACACGTCTCACGTTGCGCAGGTGAAGTCACTGGGTGACATCGTGATGGACGTGGCGTGGGCGCAAGCCGGGATACTTGCCATCACCGCAGGCCTGGCCGACGCGAAGGCGGTTGACTTTACCCTAGGCGCGTTCTTCAGCCTGAAAGGCGCAATGGGCAGCATTGCTTTCATGGTCAACGCCATGATCATGGCGATGCTGGCAGCGGGAGCCATGATGGCGTTCTATGTGCCTATGATCCCCTTCATCACGTGGACGGTTGGGGTCATCAAGTGGGTGGTATCGATCGCCGAGGGGATGGTGGCAGCTCCAATCTTCGCTGCGGCGCATATCCATCCCGATGGTGACGATGCCGTCGGACGCGCCGGCCCTGGCTACATGATCATCCTAACCACCGTTCTGCGTCCCATCTTGATGCTGTTTGGGCTGATCATGTCCATCGGCGTAGCCCAGCCAATCGCACATTTCGTCAATGCCGGCTTCATGCTTGCGGTTAAGGGATCGATGCACGACAGCGCCAACGGACTAGGTGCCTTTGTGGCCTACACAGTGATTTATGTGATCATCATGACCACCGTTCTGCACTCAGTGTTTGCGCTCATTCACTGGATTCCGGACAACACCATGCGCTGGATGGGCAATGCGGTGGGTATGGGCGGCGTCGGCGACTCGGAAGGTCGCGAATCGCAGCACGTGTTCGCAGGGGCTGCAAGCCATACCCGCGGCATCGCCGGCGGCTCCCACTCCGGCGGCCGCGGCAAGAACAATGGCGGTGGGGCGCCGGCTGGCCCAGGCAGCGATGGCGGTGGTAGCACCAGCGACAGCGACCATCAGCAGACCCCGCGCGGCGGTGGGGGCGATACGAGCGCCGGTGGGACCACAGGTAAGGGCGAGTGACCTGCTGGCGGCTCGAAAACACGAAATAGAAAAAGGCGCCTGCAGGGCGCCTTTTTCTTGTGCAACGTTGTGGCTTATCGCCGAGTCCTGATGATGCGGTTTACTTGCGGATCAGAACGGTCGAGGACCATGCCATGGGCAACGAGGCGCCGGTCGATCTCACCCCTCCGCTTCAGCAGCATTTCATTCGCCTTCGCCAGGGGATGATTTGGTGCCACCGCTGCCAAGGCCGCCTGGATCTCTGCAAGGTTGGCCAGAGCCACATCCTTCGTCACTGCCAAGACCGTAGCCTCGTCTGCGATCACCGCAACCTTGGCTTGAGACGCAACCAGCCGACGCTCCAGCTGCGTGGCCCTCTCCTTCCAAGCATGGGCTGAAGCCACAGCGGTCTGTGCTTCAGTGGCTGCACGCGCCTCCCTGAGCTGGCTGTCAAACCGCTCTGCCTGGACACCTTGGATGTAGTTGGTATGACCCATGGATTGGCTCCGCGCTATTGACGGACACTTTACTTACTGGTAGCTGAAAAATCCAGCATTCGCGTCAGCAAGGCCCTGACAGCCCCAATTCGGGGGGCGTCTGCCCCACGCGAACATAGTCGTCCAGGGCGAGCTTTATCGAGGCCACGGGAATGCCGTTCACCTGCACGTCGGAAAGATCCCGCTTCCAGGTGGATGGGTCGCGCTTGGAACGGATGAACTGGACCACGCCCAGGGGGGTATCGAACAGATACCGGCGCCCGGTGGTCATGACCGTCACCACAGAGGGCATGCTCACCAGGCGGCCGTGCATGTGCAGCGCCGCGTCCAGGCTGATGTAGCAGTCGTCGTGCGGGCGAAGCATCCCCGCCAGCCCTTGCAGGGTGACACGCCCCAACGCCAATGCGTCGTTGTTGAGGAAGATGCCAGGCGAAAGCCGGCTGATCAGCCCGGCCTTGACGTGCCGAGAGAGCATCACGCGCTGAACCAGATCGGAGGCGGGGAACGCCTCCTGAAATTCATGGGCAGTGACAGTCCACTTACCAGCCTCAGCACGTTCGCTCAGGAAGGCTTTCAACTCACTTCTGCGCATCAGGGGCATCCCTCTACTCGTGATGTCCACCGTTTCGACGACTGCGACACAGGTTTTTGTTTACCTATCGCAAACCGAATTGGCCTCGACTTTCATTATTGTATCGTGATGGGAACATCACGCATACCAGTGAAAGGAGAGTTCGATGTCCCGTCCCAGTTTGCTCACGGCCGCACTACTGGCCTGGGGCATCAGTCCCGCCGCCCCTGCTCACGCGCTGCAGGCACCAGAGTTGGGCGCGGTTGAGCGCCAATACGACTTCAAGTTCAACACCGGCACGGCAGTGAAAAGCGCCCGCGGCTGGGTCGTTGGCACCATGCTCAGCAGGCAGGGCCAATCCAAAGAGGATTTTGTCGCCGATGTTGGGCGCTACCTGGACGCGTGGACCAAGCAGTCAGGTGCAGAGGCGTGCGCGAAGCTGGCGCAGGATGACCAGTCCGGGCAGTGGGGCGTCATGATCGTGACCCAGCGCAGCCAGATCAGCTGCATCCAAGGTGCCAGCATGTTGCCACCCTTCATGAAGCCCACGGGTGAGAGCATCCACAGCCATCCGCATGTGCAGGGAGATCATGGCTACGTATCGGTCTCCCGCGAAACGGCCCGCCTGGCGGAGCTGCTGGGCAGTAAGCTCAAGGTCGGGCAGAAGCTTCGCCTACCCGAGCCGGAGCATTTCTCCCCCGCGGACATCGCTTCCGGAAAGGGCTACCTGGTGACGGGGGGGCGATTGAAGTTCCAGGACGGCGCCGGCACCGAGCAGGACCTTGGCCAGGTCGAAGCCTCGGTCGCCATGACACCTTGATTCGCCTCCAACAAGAAGGGGGCGGCCGAAGGCCGCCCCCTTTTGACATTCCTGCTCAGCGGCAGACGTATTCGATGGCAGAGACGTTGACATCCGTCGTCCAGTCCTGCACCTGACCGCTCTGCCCTGTATTCAAGTCGCGGCTCTCATTTCCCCAGTAGTACACCTGTCCCACGACGCACTGAGCAGGGATGGGGGCTGATTCGTAGTAGTTATCGCATGCCCTGCCGTCCCACCACTCCCGCTCGGTGCAAGGCAACCCATAGCGGCTCGGGAGGTATTGAACTTTTGAGAAGAGCTCGCTTTCCAACGCATAGTCGCAGCTGTTGTAGGAATTGACTCCGTAGCTTGCATAGCACGCGCGATTCTGATGAAAGGTCCCGTACTGGACCGCCGGCCGGCAGTTGACCACCTGGTTCTGGATGGCCCCCGTGTCTGACCAGCCGCTCCAACCGCTGTAGGAGGGACCCGGACTGGAGGCGGTGCCTGCAGGACAGTTGTAACTGCGCGTCCTCGTCTGCACCTGCTGCTTCTGATACGTGTGCGATCCAACCTGCCCGGAGGGGCAACCCACGTCAACGTTTACCCACTGGTAGTTCGCCTCCTGCACCGGCCCAGGGCATGAGGAACACGACCGCGAGTTGTTGCGAGAAGCGCCTGTGGCAGACCAACCGGACCAGCCCCCATAGTTGGGGCCCAATGGTGCGGAGGTCTTGCCAGGGCAGTTATAGCTGACGGTGCGCGTCCTGGCATTCTCGGCTTGCCAGGTCTCAATTCCGAACTGACCAGCTGGGCAGTTGTACGACGAGGCTCCCACCCACTGCGTCTCGCGCTCAGTGGAGTTGGGAGTACAGTCACGGCAGTCGCCCTGCCCCGCCACATCCTTCCAGATGGTCGGGTTCGACCAGTCACCGTAAGCAAACTGCTGCGTACCGCTGGCCAGGTCGCATGTAATGTCTACGCGACGCTCTTTGGTACGCGCCTCCAGCGTCCATCCGTACTTGCCCGCTGGACAGTTGTAGGCCGTCCGCGTCTCATCGCTCTTCTCGATGGTGGTATCTCGTGTCGGGACCGTGCAGAGCTGATCCGGCTCTCCAGAGGCCATTACGAACGCACCCACCGCCGCTGCGGCAGGCGCCGGCACAACCGCCTGACCGGTTCCCGGAACCACGATCATTCCCGCCGCGTTCTTGAGGCCGCACACGGCGCCCTCACCGCACTGGCGGGCGATCTCATTGCCGAACGCAGGGCTGGCCGGGGTGAAGAAGACGTAGGACCGACCCTTGCTCACATAATTGGACATGGACGGCTCAAGCACCAACTGGTCGGGAACCCCCGCCGCTTGCCGCGTCAGAGTGCCGGTTTTGTTGCGGTCGGCGCGGGCGGCCGTCGTTACATAGCTTGAATAGAGGCGAACCTGCTCCCCGATCGCCTTAACTTCATCAACCCGCGACTGCTGTTCGCCCATCAGCGAATTTCCAGCGACCACGCCGCCCATGATCACGAGCATTGCGAACAACAGAATTTTGCCCATCACCGCTCTCCTTAGGTCCCGGCCACACGCCAGGTACCAGCCACACATGACATGACGCGACCATCGGCGTCGCGGCTCAAAAGACCGTTCGGAGCGCAGCCAAGCCCAGCGGTAGCGAAGCCCTGCAGCTCCACGTACTCGCCGGCAAAGACGCGGCCGCTCGTGTACACCTGCGATGCGTTGCGGACCTGGTACCCGCCCATATCCAGGCCAGTGCTCATGCGGTTGAGCTCGGGACGACCAGCGACCGCAGTACGGTTCACGTACTGCCCCTCGGAGGCTTCTTTCTGCTTCTCCTCCAGGAAGGGCTGCAAGACAAGCCGGCGAAGCTGGGGCCCTGGCATCGCGCCGCCAGAGCAGTTCGTGATCTGACGGTTCCAGCTTCCGTAGGCGCCGCGCGAGTTGAAACTGCCGTCAACGGCATACCCGCCAGCAATGCCGATCTGGTTCACCACCCTGCGCACGTTACCCTCGGTTGGGATCTCCCCTCCCTGGTAGATCACATATGCATCCAGCCCACCCGCGGCATCACTGCACCCGACAACGATGAAGCTCTGACCCCACGCGTTCTTGTCGGCAAAGTTTGCGGACAAGTACTTGCCCGGCACCATCTCGGCCAGGCCGGTTGTTACCGCCTGTCCCGGACGCGAGGTGTACTGGAACTTGTTGTCCTTCATGTAGTTCGCCACGGCCGCATTGACTCGCTTGGCGTGCGCGGCGACGGCGTTGTTCACAATGCTGTCGCTCCAGGCAACCATGCCCTGCATTGCGAGCACGGTGGCAATGACCGAGATCACCATGACGATGCTCAGCTCCAACAGCGTGAAGCCTTGCTGGTTGCGCCGCGTTGTCCTGGGTTGTTTAACGCTCGCCATAGGTGCGCTCTCGATTCTGGTTGTCTAGGTCTTGTGCAAGCGTGTGCAGACGATCGTGATCCCGGATCTTCGATCGAATTCCCTCGGCAGATCCGGAGACTGTGAGGCAGTTGAAGTTCGCCATGACGGCGATGCTGCCATCGGCATTTTTTCTACGACTGATACTTTGATGGACAATGGTCGAAAGACCCTTGGCGATAAATGCATAGGGATTTACCACACCGCTCTGCGATGCAAATAGCGCCAGCTGCGATATCGCATCGAGCGGCGTTTTGGCGTGAAGCGTAGCGCCAACCCACACGCCGCTATTCGCCTGTGCGAGCGCCGCAGCCCCTGTGTCACCGCAGCGAATCTCGCCAATGAAGAGGTCGCTCACACCGGATCTTCGTGCCAGACGAAGACTCTCTGCAAATCCGCCACGGACATCCGTGACGGACGATTGCATACACCTGCCCTTGCCATGTTCCCCGTCAATGCGGATCTCTGCAGGCTGCTCCAAGGCCAGCCCAAAACCACCCAGAGTCGCGAGCCGCGAAGTAAAGACCGACACACCCGTTGTCGTCTTCCCCGAGCCCATTTCACCCGTAAACAGGGTGAGTCCACGCGAGTCAGGTGCCAGGACGTGCGCAAGCACATCCGGAGGCAACCCAAGGCTCTCGATGGGGAAGATCTTGTCAGCGATCCGCCGAAGGAAATACAGCGGCTTCTCAACGAGGTCGAACATTCGCGTGACACGGTAGTTCACGCCTTCGTGCTCAACGGTGCACTCGCTCCCACTCTCACCGAGGCGATTGTCAATCAACTGCACCAGGGCGGTGACTTCGCCCTGTGCACTATCGGGAACCGGCTCCCGCTTGGAATGGGCGCCCGGCTCAGCCTTCAGGTCTGCATACCCTGAGCCGATGTAAAGGTCCACGAACTGAAGGTCTTTCAGGGCCACGTGATTGCCTTAGCTGACGGCGCCGAAGACCAGGGTGTTCGCAGTCGCGTTCGCACAGCCAGCGGTGGCGACGGCGTTGGTAACCTCGCCCGTCACGACCGCGCCGGTACCTGCCTTGGTCGTCACGGCACCACCCTTGGAAATCTTCGTGGCAAGCTCGACGCAAGCAGCTTTGGGCACGTTCGTATACGTGAGGTTGTACCCCGGACCGGTGCTCACGAGCGTCACCGACCCGCCCCACGCATTGGACAGCGTGCCACCCGAGTACGACATGGAGTTGGGAATGCCATCGATCGCGTCCAGAGACGCGAGCAGACTGCTCCCCGACGTCCCGTAGCCGGCAACCGACTTGAGGTTCTTCGTCTTGGTGTACATGTCCATGATGTTGCTGGTCTCGGTGCTCACTTCGCTCGCCCCGAACAACTTGCCCGATCGCGATGCGGCCAGCGCAAGGCCCACCACAATGATGATCAGGACCACGGAAAGTTCGAGGAAGCTGAAGCCACGCTGGCTCTTGGCGAACTTGGGGGTGCGGCGCTGCATGCTGTTTTTCATTGCAAATCTCCAGGTGGTTGATTGGTTACACGTACATCTTTCTTGAAGCCAGGCCGAACCGAGCGACCATCTCTGAACTACTGGTTCATGCTTGCGTTTACGGCGTCCTGGATATCCTGGCCGCCCATGAGGATCGTGATGAATATCACGCCTACGAAAAGCAGCACGATCGTGCCCATGACGACGAACGTTCGGATGACATTCTTGACGCATTTGTCGATCCACTTCGTGGCGTATCGTGAGAGGTTGATCTCAAATCCATCTCCAGTTCCGAAGCCCTTGATTAGCCGAATGGCGTGTCGATCCGGGAAATCATGCCCAGCGATCAAAAGCGACTGACCCAGAGTTTTACCGCCGGTCGAGCCGGTAATCGCACCATCGATCCGCTCTGCCAGGTACGGGTTTGCACTATCGCGAAGCCTGATCAAGGCATCGTGCAGTTTGACGCCGTTGCGGATTAGAACCGCAACGTTCAATAGGAAGATGGAGCCTTGCATCAGACGGTAGGTGGAGTATCCGGGCAGCTTGTCCAGCCGATCACGCAAGGGACCAGTCAACCTGGGCAGGCTGTATACAAAGAAGCACACGCCCAACACCATCGCCACCGCGAATGGGATACCCGCGCCGGTAGTGAACTCGGAGATGTAGTAGAGCGCCTTCGCGAAACCGCCCCAGTATTTGGGGTCAGCAGCAGACTTCAGGGCCGGCACGAGCTTGAAGGAGATGACGCAGAACATGATGACGACCATGGCGATGAGAACCAATGGGTAGAACATCGCACCCATTGCCTTGAACATGCTTCCCTTCGCATCGGCAACACGGGTTGCGTCCTCGAACGCCTGAGCCAAGTTCCCCGCCTGTTCGCCCGCGAGTAGTGTCTGGTACTCCTCAGTCGAGATGTAGGGCCCGAGCGCCTCCGCGAAGGAGGAACCATTTGTGACCTGGTCGCGAACGTGCTGCAGTACCACCGCCATCGTCGCCTTGGGGCGAGCCCCATCGTCGCTATGAATCTCATACAGGTCGCCCACTGCATCGCGAAGCAACTTGCCCGTGCTCATCTGGAACAGCAGGGACTCGTAAAGCTCCTTTCGGGTCTCAGCCGTGAACTGAAGCTTGTAGGTGAGCTTGCTTCCCCATTCGTTGATTGCATCGAGAGCGCTCAATGGTCGTCCTCCGCATCCAGGCGATCAACCATCGACTCACCGATGGCCGGGTCAATCACGCCGTCGTTGATCTTGGTGATCATGTGCCCGAGCTTTGTCATCCCCTTCATGGTTTTCCGCCAGTACGCTCTCGCCGCGCTTGGGCCAGACTGACCATAGACCTCCATGAATCGCTCATCCGGCGTGCACACCTCCGCGCAGATGGTCAACCCACGGATGCCTCCGTTGCAGCGCTCACAGCCCGTACCGCGCACGCGTACGCCACCAAGATCGCAATGGCTTTCAACCCGTGCCACGAAGGCTGCGTCCATCGCCACCTTGTCAGCCGATGTCCACGGTACGCTGCAGTCGGGACAGAGCTTTCTCACCAACGTCTGGTTGAAAAGCCCGGTAACCGTCTTGTGATCGAGAATGACGTCGCGATCAAGCCCCCACAGCAGCAGCCGCTGAATGATGGCGACAGCGTCATTGGAATGAAGTGTGGTCCAGACACCGTGACCGGTCAGCGACGCCTGGACACCGATCATCGCCGAAGCCGCATCTCGCATTTCGCCGATGAGAAGCACGTCAGGGTCGACGCGCAGCAGCGCCTTGAGCATCCGCGGCCAATCATCATGGTGAACTGGCACCTGGCTTGCGCCACGGATGCGCTGCTCCGGCGGGTTCTCCGCGGTGTAGACCTTGAGCTCGTTCTGGAAGTTCGCGATCAACCGCTCCATCATGACCTTCAACGAGCTGCTCTTGCCAGATCCGGTCGGACCTGAGAAGAAGTTCAATCCCGTCTGCTTGGTTGTGAGCCGCCGAATCGTTTCGGCCTGGGTGTGGTGCCACCCGAGGCCCTCCAGGGTCTTTTCCTCGTTCGAGCGTTCCAGCAAGCGAAGCACCATGTCGAAGCCCTGGTCGGTCGGGATGGTTGCGAGACGGCAACCATCCATACCGACAAGATCAAGGAATTCGAGCTTGATGCGTCCATCCTGCGGCTTTGAGGGCTCGAACACCGGCGACGCTACGTCGGTCATGGACTGATACGCCGTGCGACATAGCGTCGTGCCCTGATCGGATTTCATCCGCCGCATGATGCGAAGAGCCTTATCCACGCGCATGAGAACTGTGCACTCGCCGCGCGTGATCACGAAATGGATGTCCGTGGCGCCCAGCTTCATCCCGGTACCCAACAGCGCCAGAATTTCTTGCTGTCGAAGACTGGTCTCTTCACTATCGACGGTTGCAGACGCAGCGGCCTCTGGCAAGCCGTGAGCTGCGATCTCGTGAAATTCAGAGGGTCTCAGATCGTCAACCACCACGTACCGATAGCCCGCCTTATCGAGCTCGGCCATGAATTCCAGCACGTCGTGTGCAAACCGGTGCTCCTGCAGCACCAGGAGCTCGTGGTTCTCAAGCAAACAGAGCTTGTGTGACAGCTCCTCGCTGACGGCGAACACGCCCTCAGCCCCCACGCCCGTGAGTACCCGCACGTCGCGCCTACGTGGCACCACTGCGGTGGGCAGGCTTGCATCGAGTTCGTCGCCGCTCATTTGGGCGGGCTTGGACTGAGCTGGAAATGAAAGGACCTGGCTCACAGTTGACCTCAGTTGGTCATCGCCGGCGGCGCCGGCATGGTGGGCAACGTAGGCAGCGGACGGCTGCCGGCCGAGGGAACCCCCACCCTTGCCGAATCATTCGCATCCCCACCAGCACCGGGCATTCGCAGCGTCCAACGCCTTCCCCCCTTGCTCAGAACTACATCGTTGATGCTCAACTGTTCGACCCGATACCCGCCGAAGAACGACTCTCCTTTGCGCACGTCAATTCCGGAGGAACCGTCCACCGAGAACCTCGCATAGATCTTGTCGTGGGAGCCAAAGACCCCGAGCAAGGTCGGCGGCCCTGAGCTCTCCAAGGTTCCCTTGGACGCTCCGGCACCCGAGGCCTCCTGGAGCTCACCCAGTGCTTTTTCACGCTCTGCGCGTGCGCGAAGCATGATGGTCTCTCCCTGCACACTGCCCAGGTCAGCGACCGACTGCGCCATTGCCGGCGTCGCCGTGAGCAGCACCAGGATCGACGCAAGCATTTTCCGGCGCGTGTTATCAGCGACCATAAATTTCACCTTTGAGAGTCCAGACAAGCTGGGCAGGATTGGTTGACAGCCGGGCATCGAGGTTCGTCACATAAAGGCCCGTCGCATCAAGGCCAGCGATCAGCTCGGACGGCGGCAAGCTCGTAGTCACGCTGAAGCTGCTTGTGCGCCAGTCCGGCTTTGGCTTGCCAGAACCCGCCTCTGAGAGGTCCAGAGCGACCTCCTCGAACTGAAACGAAACCTGCGCGGCGCGTGGAAGGCCCTGCAAACGGCTAGTGAGTTCAACCAAGATCGGGTTGGTCTCTCGAAGCTGTTCGGGAGGATTCATGGCCACATCCAGCACCAGGTTGATCGTTGCCGACTCGCCAGATTGCTCGATGGTGGGCGGTTGACCGAACTGCGCGTTAGCGGCGCCTGCAAAGTCTGCGACCGTAGCGCCTAGGCTGGCGTCTCGCCGGTACGTGGCACTGATGCCCGACGGTGAGCAGTTGTACTTCTCAAACGTCCAACCAGCAATCGCCAAAGGAAGTTTGCGCTCCGCATTCGCACACGCCGCAACTACATCAATGCCGGCCGGACTCGTAAGCCAGGGCCGGACGAGTTGCTGGACTTCTTCGGTAGCCAAAGCGGCCTCGCGCGCCTTTGCTGCCTCCTGGAGCTGCTTTGCATGAAGGACTTCGGCTGCGAAGGCAGCCGCGGCGGCCGCCTTCTTCTGATGGTTCTCCCACACATACCAACTGGTGCAACCGATGACCAGCGCCGCTACAGCAGCCATGCGGAGCAGGCTTGATCGCGCCATGCCGATGCTGATGGGGCGAAGCTTGAAGTCGCGCTTGAGGGCCTTGGGCCTAAGCAGCTTGCCGAGGTCCTGTTCCAACCCACCAAGACCAAAATCGTCCGGGGCGTAGAGACGACCATCGGAATCAACGAACGCTTTGCTGTTACGCAGGGTCGAGTACTGCGTGCGAACTTTCTTGATGGCTTCGTCTTTCGACAGCACCAGGTCCATGCCGGGCATGATCGAGCCGTCAGCGAGTACCGCGATGACCGCGTAGGTTTCATCTTCAAGCTCAAAGGCACCCACCCAGGCGACGCCAAGCAGCGACGCCAAGGTGATGGCAAGCGAATAGTTGCCCTTCAGCCCTTTCAAACCCTTAGGAGCGAACCCACCCTGCGTGATGGTGCCATGGTGACGTACTGCCACCATGTCGCTATGCAACTGCCGCCCGAGCTTGATTGATTCCTGCTTCTGCCTGCCCTTGGGACCATCGAACATCTTCCACTGCAGTCCAGAGGCGAACCTATGGCCATTGATGGTTGCGATCGTGATGCTGCCGGTGCGTATGACGCTCGTCATGTCAGTTCGTCAGAATCGGAGTGATCAGCACAACAAGGATTTCCCTGGTCTTCTTCGAGTTCGCTCCGCCACCGAAAAGCCAGTTCTTCGGCGTGCCAACACCGCTGCGACCTACGTTATCCATGTTCTGCTCAAAGCCACTCAGAACAAGTGTCTCGCCAGTCTTGATGCGCACCTTCTGCGAGAAGATGCGGTTGTCGATCTCAGGCAGGTCGATTGCAGACCCGTTGGTCTCGTAACGCTGGATGCCCTTCAGCGAGCTCAGGTTCAAGCTGTACTGCATCAGGATTGTCTGGTTGTCCGGCAGGATGTAGGGCAGGACCATCATGTTGAAACCGGTCGTGATTGTTCCGCCTTGCAGCGACGAGGTGGCGCCTACGTCCGACGTCAGCGTGGTCTGGGAACTTTCGATGTATCGCGTCTGCGTGGCAACCTGCACCGGCGTCGGGTCCAGGTTCAACGACGGCACACTCAGCTGTGTGAGCATCCGCACGTTGCCTTGTTGAGATAGCGCATCGATGATCAGCTTGGTGCCGGAGAAGGGACTGCCCTCAAGGATGTTCACCGTCCCCGTAATCGCCTCACCACTCGACGCCAGACTGTTGCTCAGATTGACGCCAAATTTCTGCGAGAGACTCTTCCACACCACTGCCCAGTTGATACCGAACGAATCACTGTCGTTCAAGTTGACGCTCATGACTTTGAAGTTGAGCAGCACCTGTTTCATCTGGAAGTCGTTTTTGACTCCGATGAGGTCACCGATCGAGTCCAAGACCTCGGGGCGGTCGGTAACGACGAAACCGCCGGCAGAAGCCTGCACGCGACCAAGCTTCGGCGTGAGCATGCTCTCAATGGCCTTGGTCAGGTCACCGTACGAATCAAAATTCAGGGTCGTCTCTGAAGACTGGTTGCTTGTTCCATTCCCCATGCCGCCACCGCTACTACCTCCGCCGCTGGAGCCGCTTCCCGTGGAAGTGGTGCCGTACGACATGCTGCTACCTGAGCTGACCTGGGCAGCCATCTTCGTCTGGCTTGGGAGCTGCCAGCTCTCGAAGAAGCGGGTTTCCATGAAGAAGATCGTGACCGCACCATCGCGATACCGCCAGGCTAAGCCCAGACGTGCTGTCACTGCATCGAGCAGGCCGGAATAGTCTCCGCTGTATCGAAGATCGATGGTCGCCGGCGCCGGCGGCGCCAACGACACGCCGAGTGGGACTGACCCACCCTGGCCGGGTAGTGCGGGCAGCGCAGGCAGCACGTTCGATGAAGACAGAGGAGGCTGCACCTGCCCACCGTCACGTAGAAGCGACGCACCGAACAAGCCGTCGTTGAGTGCGGTGAGCGCATCTTGGGAGACGCGCACGGGCACTCCGCACTCGCTGCTGACATGCTGCGCGAAGGCAAGCAGTTGCATGGGCTTGGTCGGCGCAAAGATGATCGGGCAGCTGCGTGGCAGTGTTTTGCCGCGGTCGATCGGCTTGGGCGCGCTTGCGGCGAAGTACCCATCCTGGATCACACTTACCGTGGGCCGGGGGACGCTGCTCTGTCCATCCCTCGCCCTTGCAAGCAGCTCCGACGCGGCCTCGGCATCGCCACGCACGCGCTGTTCGCCGTCGCGGATGTTTCGCGAGGTAGTGCAACCCGCCACCAAGGTGACGGCGAGTATTGCAGACATCAGGCGCATCGGTTTACTCCGTGATTTGAATCAGCTTCTGGCTGACGTAGGCGTTGCCGTAAAGCGGCGTTTTTGACTTCTTGTAGACCTCAAGAAGTTGAGCGACGGAATCCGTGAACCCGCCCCGGAAGCTCATGATGGCTTCCACCGGATAGTCGACCTGGGCATCCCACACGACGATCCAGTTCTCCTTTGCGGCCCACTCTTCCACCACACGCCTCAGCGACGGGCCACTGCGGGCAACCCAAGCGGAATTCGTGCTTGCGACAGGGACCGACTTGCTTATCGGAGCCTGCTCAGATGCCGCAGGTGCTGGGGAGCTGCTGCCCGCCAGGGGCGATGAGGCGACAGCCTGCTTCGGCGCAGTAAAAGTGACTTTGTGCCGGTCCCAGTCCACGTCTGCGTAGATGCTCTCTTGCACCGCAAGGTCGCCGAGAACTTCCGTCCACGACTTTCCACCCTTCCACGAGACGAATTTGCTCTCGGAGACCGACTCTGCAATGACCGTTTCCCATCCCTGCGGAACGATCTGCTTTACGACTAGCGAAAGGGGAAGCTCCTTACCGAAACCCTGGCGGACCTCGGCGACGTCTGACTGTCCGTACTGCTGCACAGCCGGGCGGCCCTTCGAGAAGCCGCCGACCTGGCTTGGGGAAGTGATCGACGCCGCTGGTTTCGTCTCAGACACGACACGAAAGCCGGCAAAGGCGGTGTATGGCGCCGATGCCAGTATCAGAAGCGCAGCAAGTCGAGTTGGAATCATCATCACCGCGTATTCCCTTGTCCCAGCAAACCGGTCACCAGTCTTTGCCCGAGCCCCACGCCGCCAGGAGCAGCCGAGGTACTTGAAGAATGTGCGACAGCCTGCCCCTGATCATTACTTTCAGCGCCATTACGGGGCAAACTTTCATTGTTGGATGATAACTCGTTATCCGCACTTTGTGTATCTGGTATCGCATCGTGTTCGCCACCTGCCGGCGCATCCTCAGCTGAACGACAGACTTTGTCCTGAGCAGCCACCTTTGGAACGTGCTGCAGATTACGTTCGCTTAGGGCATCGCGATCCTGTGCGGCATGAAGAAGGCCAATGGCGTCTGGTTGCGATTGCCAGCTACGAATGAGCTCGCTATGTCCAGCGAGAATGCAACGTCGGAGAAAATCCCCAGCACCGTTGGTGCCGACAGATTGCAGGAGCTCGTCGTAAGTCGTCAGAAATGCCCGGTCGCAATGGAACCCTGACATCATCCGTACCGTCAGTCGTCGACGCTCACTCGCAGGCGATGTACGCCGTCCGTTCATGCCCCCCGCGTCATCGGGGTCTACTGCACTCATAGCCCCTCCTTCCACACAAGCACGGCGAACTTCGCCATCCCACGTGCGTTCGCATGCTCTGGCGTCTCAGGGACGCGTACGGTCAAACCCTTGCCGGCGAGAAGCTCGGCAATCGGCTTAGCACCGATTCCTACAACCACGACTTGCGCCGTTGGCGCCCTCTCCGATATCAGAGCGAGCACCCACTCGGCATGGGTGGCGAGCAGTGGCTGCAGCGCGCCGGTGATGGAGAAGGAGCGCCCCCGATAGCGATAGATCCCGTCAGCCATCGCCTGAAGCAGTGCATTGCCTGGCGGCGTCTCCACA
This sequence comes from Stenotrophomonas sp. 115C5, assembly GCF_056861055.1. Lineage (NCBI taxonomy): Bacteria > Pseudomonadati > Pseudomonadota > Gammaproteobacteria > Lysobacterales > Lysobacteraceae > Stenotrophomonas > Stenotrophomonas sp. 115C5. The sequence goes on along the minus strand of NZ_JBSPUQ010000012.1, from coordinate 103,730 downwards.
CCGTGGGCCGAGCTTAGGAGCCTCGCTGCTTCCGCGAGCGGCTGAGCCAAACCATCTGCGTGTGTTTCCATCAAACCGTGGTCGATCGCATGGCTGGTCGCATCAAATGCCACTACGCTGGTTGCAGCCATTCCGACGTCGACTATGACCAGCTGCTTCACATCACCGGCGTCCCTGGGCATGCCTTGGTCGTCGAACGCCCAGTCCATGAAAGCGCCAACCGTGCGTGGCACCAGCTTGAACCTGGAGATGTTCATCGCCGTTGGTGCTGGGTGGCGGGTAACAGCCTCGGCCAACTTGAGCTCCATATCTTGCACTGCTTCCGACGCCTGACCTTCAGCCTGGAAGTAGTCCTTTAACGGAATGCTGGCGACCAACACCGACGCCTGCGGCCCAGCAGCTCCAATTCGCAACGCGGCGTCAACCTGTCTCACCCGGCGTGCTGCGACGTCCATATCCACTTCACTGGAAATGGACGTTTGTGCTCGTACCACAAAGCGGCGTCGATCTGTCTCATACACTGTGACCCCCGGCGGATTCGGCACCCGCAGTTCAATGGCACTGCTTGCCTCAAGGACTGAGCGCGACGAATGCTCGCCGTGGGCGATACAGGAAAGAACGGGGCCGTCCAGATCGATGGCGATCAAGAGGGGTCTAGAGGACTGGCTCATCGCAACCTCTCCTGGTGCTTACGCCACCAGGCGTGGCCGTGCCTCACAGGGCCAGCCATCGCGCTCCGCAATCGGCGCAAAGCCACCCTCACGCCGAAACCAAGCTTTTCAAGTATTCCAAACAGCAGGAATGCCAGAAAAGCAACCGCGATTGTCCAAGCCCGGATATGGGCCAAGGTCAGGATGAGTGGGATGCCAGACAGCGCATCGAAGAACCAAAGCCGCGTTGTCTCGGCGCTCGATCGCCACACGTTAGGCCGCGGCATCCAGCACCTCCGCTCGGGTCTTATCTGCCATACCGGCGAGAAGGCTCTTGATCTCCGGCAACTCTCCTTCGTCGGCCGTCGCTAGTCGTCGGTGCAGGTAGTTCTGCATGGCTTGATTCTGCGCAAGGATCTGGTCGTAGGTGAATCGGGCGGCCGTGGTGCTCGCCCCTGCTTCGGCCTTCATGAGATCGACATAGACGGCATCAAGCCGCCCCTGCTCGGCAAGGGCTTCCGCATGTCGCCACATAGGCGTTCCCGCCTCCCGCACGATCCCGGTCAGCGCATTGGGTAGTTCAGACAGACTTCTGGAAGCGGCAAGAAGAATCTCCTTCCGGATGTCTTGATCCAGAATCAGCGACTCGCGGACAGCAACGCGCCGGCCGTCGGTGGACCGCAACAGCTTCTGGCAGATGATCAGGCGGCTTGCCTCGATAACGCTGCCAAGCTCGGAAGCTACTTCCTCACTGGGTAACGACTGCATCAGACGGAGGAACACACCTGGTACTGAGTTGGCGTGAACGGTGGAATACAGCGCATGGCCGGTCTGCGCGGCGAGCGTTGATGCTTTGATAGTGGCCGCGTCACGCGACTCACCAATGATGATTCGATCAGGGTCGCAACGGAGGAAGTTCGGGATAGCGGCCGCGAACGACGGCAGGTGCCCGGGCACAGATGACTGGGATATGGTCGAGGTGCAGTTCGGATTCGCCAGGATCTTCGTATAGACGAACTCGATAGGCGAGGACGCTTCAAGAATGTTCTCGTGCGCGTCCGGGTCTTCGAGGCGGTTCCGGATCATGCCGGCGAGCAGCGTGCTCTTGCCGGAGCCGGTCGCGCCGCAAACGAGTATCAGCCCCTCGTCCGGGTAGAGAGCGTTGACGATCGCCGTCCCGAGCTCGCCCTTTTGAAGCTCCGGCGGGATTTCCGGGAGTTCACGCAAGGTGAACTTTATTCCGAACCCGCCACGGATCTCGCAACCGGTCGCGTTCCAGCGGAAGCGCAACGATGAGTCTCGATTCACCTTAAGACTGTAGGCGTTGTCCAGCGGCTTGCCGGTGCGCAGCTGCAGCTCGCCATTGTCGCCGTCGTACAACACACGGCAAATTTCGCTCATCTCCGAATCGTCGATGCGGCGCCTGGTGATGGGCTGCATGTCACCCTGCACCCGCATCAGAATTCTGCTGCCGGTTTGAACATGGATGTCCGATGCATTGATCTGCTTCGCGTACATCAGGAGACTATTGAACTCGTCCCGGCCGAATCGGGCCGGCTCCTGGCTCACAAAAAAATCGTCAGAGGAGCTCATGGCAGGTCACCACCCGGGTTCGAGGCCGGCCCGTTCTCGGGGGCCGCCGGAAGTAATGGCGCATTCCACCGCTCCGACCGAACATCCAATTCCGGTAGCGCGGTGATTCTCAGAACTCGGTCATTGATCGACATGCTGTTGGCGTCACCGGTGACGCCGAGATTGGACTGGGCGACGTACGGGAGGCTGACCATCTTTCGAGTCAGCAGATGTCGGTACAGGACCATGCCCTTGTAGTCCTGGTTGAGCCGGGCCAGGTCGGCGGCAAAGACTTGGTCGGCCTGTTGGACACCGAGCGTCCAGCCTTCTTGAACCTGAGCTTTCCAGTACCTCTCTTCGGCATCGTTTCGCGGCACCAGCCCTGAATCCGTTTTCCCGGCGCCATTGATGGTCACCGACCGGAGCAAGTACTCCTGCCAGGTTGGCGGCTTGACCGAGAACCGGGCCTGCTTGATGACCTGGTAGGTCCTGTCGGCCAACCTGATGGCGGTGTCGCCATTCGCTTGATATGTGTCCCGCGCCTCCTGGAGTACCGGCGGCACGACGTTGCGTTCCAGCAGCAGACCCTGAAAGTTGTAGATCTGGTCCAGCTGCTTGGCCTTCGCTTTTGTGACCTCAGCGATCTCGTAGGTGCGCCGCTGAAACCCGGCCTGCGTGCCAAACGAAAGCGCTCCCGATTTGAGAGCATCCAGGCGCAGCTGATTGATGTCCTGCTCCAGACGGTACTCGACCGCCGCCTTGTCCTGCCCCGCAAGGACCTGTTCAAGGGTCGGTGGGGTATCAGAGACCGGCATCGGAATAGCCCAGTTCGACGACTTTCGTGTCCGGATAGACAACCACGTCTGCCCTTGAGCCAGCTTGCAGACCCACATTCCGGAGATGGTCAGACACAGTGGCCGGCGCATCGGTCAGTCTCACCAATACCGGAATGACCGGCGGACGACCGACCACTTTGAGTGCATAGCCCGCTTCGCTGGCCAAGCGCCGCGCCGCCGCTTCGATAGGCCCGTCCCAGGGCATCGCGACGACCTGGTTCATATCGGCCACTTGCGTGTAGACCCGCGGTCGCCCGGGCATCTGCTTGAAGCGGTCGTACTGCTCGACTTCTGCCAGGGTGGTGATGGACCGGCTTACCTCGGCTGCAGAGCGCTCAAGCGCCAAGGCCGCCGGGTCCGGTGATTGAACCTGTGGTCCGGACGCGCAACCACCTGCACAGAGCATCAGGAGTAGGGGAACATATCGGGGCATCGTCATACCTGTCGCGAGGAAGAGCCAATGTGGCCGGCGTCGCGATTGTATAACGAAAGTATGGCCCGGTGTCAGCTACGTGGCGTCGTCTGTTATAGAGGTGACAGTTCACGGCGATGTGGCAACGAGCGTCAGTCAAGCTCTCCCTGGGCTCCTTCCAGGGCTCGCGGCCAGGCATCAGTCGCGGTCAAGCAACGCATATATATAAGGAGTCGGCACAGCTCCGAAACATCACCCAACACCATCAGCTCGGGAGCTCTTTTTTCTTTGCCGTGAGCTGCCGACAGACGCGCCGTGCCTGGCGGATCGGGTTGATCCCGACAGCAGCGGTGTCCCGGCAGGAATTTATAGGCCCCCTTTTATGGGGAGGTAGCCGCCGGGGTGGTCCAGAAGAGCCCCATTATTTGGGGCGTATTCATCACACAGCACATCACGTGATGTGCTGTGTGATGCCTGCCCGCATGGTGACAACGTAGCGAACACCTCACCAGCTGGGGGCCTGTGGCTACTCGAACAGCCGCAATCACGAACACCCTGGTGCGATCGACCCCACGTTATGGGACCATTCCCGGCACATCACATCACGTGATATGTACGGTGTCCAGCGTGCTCGGGTCAGGGCGAGACCGTTGCCAAAATAACCGCCGCGCAGCGTTCGTTCTCCAAATACCCATATTGGTGCCTAAACACCCTTCCTGGCATCGGAGAAGGCGAAAAACATTAGTTCCAAGCGCTTTTTGATTGGAACTAATGTACGGTTACCAAATACCCCGCTTGTTCGATGCCCCCCAAATGCCCACTCGCGAGAACCAGACAGGTCGTACGGCAAAAACAGAAGCGTTCTACGTCAAAACGTATGAGCAGTTGCGGCGACGAGCTGGGATTGCTTCTGGCGCCCAAAACCCCGAACTCGTTGCCCCAATCACCATCGCCGAGCACCTGATTGGCCTGAAATCAGGCCTCTCAAAGCGGACATGGCAACTGTATAAGAGCGCCGTTGTCGCCCAGTTTGAGGTCGCGATCGCTGAAGCTCCCGATCGCATGGCCATCCAAGAGATTGAGTACGGGCTCGAACGCCTACTGTCTGAGCGCCAAACAGGGGCGTTGACGGTCGCCAAAAGGACCTCGGCGCTCAAGGCGAAGAACTTGACGCCGGCGGACTTCCAGCTCCTGAGCCAGTACATCCAGGCCAACGTCGGCAACCACAAGCGTGCACGCTCGTTGCTGGTTTACTGCAACGCGACCGCCCTACTCGGCCTGCGCCCGTCAGAGTGGGAATCCGCCAACCCGATGGACCAAGCCGGCCGGCCGGTCTTGGTCGTGCGCAATGCCAAGAACACCCATGGCCGGGGTAATGGCGAGTTCCGCACCCTAGATCTTTCAGGGCTGGACCAGGATCAGATGCTATGGGTGACAGAGATGCTGGAGCTGGTCGACGGCCACCGCGAACCAGGTGCCTATGAAGACCTGCAGAAGAAGCTCGGCCAGTACATCTGCTGGGCGGCACGCAAGGCGCTCCCCCGCCGGCGAAAGTATCCGAGCCTCTACACCTTCCGGCACATGTTCGCGTCCGACGCGAAGGTCACCTCAATGGAAGCTGGCCAAGACAAAGCCTGGGTGGGTGCCCTGATGGGGCACGCCTCCGACGCCACCGCAGAGCGGAGCTATGGATTGGCCCGCTTCGGCCGGGGAAGCCTGGCAGTCCGACCAGTCGCGGCGCAGGTCGCGTCCGTACGGCGCCGCGCATCCCCGGCCACCCGAACGCCCCAAAAATAACATCACGTGATGTTACCTTTTTGGGCCGTTATGCCCCATCTTTTGGGACCTGTGCCGCCACTACGCTAGCACCGCCTTTCAGGCCACCCTTTCAAGCAATCGCGCCCGGTGGCGTTAGCGTAGATACCACCATCGCCGCAGACACAATGGCGCTTATTAAGTTGACACGTGTCAAAAGAACCAGCATTACAACAGCGCTTACGCGGCCTTTTTTTTGACACGTGTCAAAACCACTTGCCCCCGCGACCGCTCTGCGCCATGATTTATTGACACGTGTCAAATGGCAGGACCATGAGCAGACCCGATCAGAGGAAGCCCACGCGGCGCAGCAAAGCTATCGAGCTCGCGCCACAACAGGTCCTAAGCCCAGGGGCGGGGAGCGGGCGGACGGGCGGGGCAGGCGTCATCGTGGCGTGCGGGGAACCTCCCCTGCCCTACCACCTCGCGTTCGGGGCCCGCGCACTGGGACAGGCGGTACGACTTCAACGCTCCACGATCACCGCGTGGATCGTCCCGGAGGACTCGCTCGACTCCCTCCAGGCCGCTGACAGCCCCGAGGCAACCTGGACCCAACTGGCCATCGCCGTTGGGGTTCTCCGGGATGCAGGTGTCCCCTCCGTGGCGATCGCCCATCTGCTGCAGCTGCATGCAGCAGACATCACCCGGCTGGCTCGCCTCAACATTGCCTGCGAAAAGCTCAAGCACTTGGTTGCCGTAGGCAAGCTCAGTCCGGGGCATGCCAGGCAGATCGCGACGTTTCCTCACGCAGAGCAGATCTCTTGGTGCGAGTGGTGCCTGGCGCGCAAAGCGTCGGTCCGGCAACTTGAGATCGCGATCAGCGATGCTCGTCGAGGGAAGGTCGATCGAGAGGCCCCTGATCTTGGGCCGTTCCTTCGCCAGCTCTCTGAAGCGTTGGGTACGGAGGTTCATCTTGAAAATGGGGAACTCCGCTTGGCCTTCTACAGTGCCGACGAGGCGAAGGGACTCATGACTCGGTTGGCCGCGGGACCTTCTGGTGCCTGCCCCCCAAGCACTACGCCTTCCTGGCTTCGCATCCCGGTGCTCAACAATGATGACCTGCACGAACTGACCGGACACCTGGTACAGCTCTAACATCACGTGATGTCACGTGACTTTGGCTGGTTGTAAGCCTGTGCGCCAATGCATAGCCCGTTGCTCGATGTCAGGGGATGGGATCAGAAGACTCCAGGCGACGACGTGGCGCCGGATCGATTCCGGGTTCAGTTGTCGATTCACGTGATGTGATGTGGATCGTTTCAGCATTCTGCTGACGCAGGCTTCGGGTCCTCATCGCCCATCCGGGCCGCCGCGGGATTCCTTGCTCCCGCGTTCCTCCTACCTCGCTCCGAATCCGGCTGCCGTCTCACACATCAGGTGATGTGATGAGAGCCTGCGAGCCTGGGCTTGCATGCGCCTCAAGCCGGGGTCGGTGTGGGCACATCACATCACGTGGCCACGCCCGGCGCGATCACGGACGAGGCCCCTTACGTGGGGATGCCAACGAGCCGCCCCATCACGTGATGTGATTTTACCGGCGCTTGGAAGCCGGCGCGGCCGTGATGCAGGTCGCTCCGCTCTCAGTTTGAATTCACGTGACATCACGTGGTTGGCGCTCCGTTGCTCGCCCAGCGGGGGCGACAACCGGTAGCCCTCAGGACGCAGGCCCACACATCAAGTGATGTGAAGTGAGCCTTCGAGTCTGGTCTAGCCTACGCCTTAAGCGGAGGCTGGTGTGGGCATTTCACATCACGTGACCGTGCAAGCCGACCCCGCAGCGTGATCGCAACCGAGGCCCCTGGACGCGGGGGTGCCAACGAGCCACCGCATCACGTGATGTGACACCCTTCTTGGGGCCGGCGCGGCCATCATGCAGGTCGCTCCGCTCTCCGCGTCGATTCACGAGGTCCTGGACCAGGATGCCCGCGACTGCCGATGCCTGCTCGCGGCTTCCGGACTACACATCATGTGATGTGACGCGAGCCTTCGAGCCTGGTCTAGCCTGCGCCTCAAGCGAAGGGTGGTGTGGGCACTTCACATCGCGTGACCGGGCCTGCTGACGGCGCAGCGTGATCGCAGCAAAGGCCCCTGACCGTGGGGATTCCAGGCCACCGCATCACGTGATGTGATTTGACCGTGCGCGGGGAGCCGGCGCGGCCGTCATGCAGCTCGCTCCGTCCCCGCTTCAAATCACGTGACATCACGCGATTTGTTTTTCGATGCTCGACCAGCGGCGGCCACAACCGGGGCTCCCCAATCTGGATACCCCTTAGTCACGTCACGTCACGTGACCACGCCAACGGCCCCCAGCTATCGCGGGCGATAACCCTGTATGTGGGATGCCAACGAGCGAGTGCATCACGTGATGTGATTTGATTCGCAACTGGAGCCGCTCCCGCCAGCAAGCACGTCGCTTCGTTATCGTTTGAAATCACGTGACATCACGTGATTTGGCGGGCAGCCGCCCATCGTCATCACGGGCTCCTTCGCACACGATCGCGTGAGCATGGCACGGCGCCAAACCCCGGGACCGTGGGAGTGACATCACGTGATTCGATGTGACTCTGCGCCGATCCGGCCGCAACGCGAATGTAATGTGACGTGATGTGGATCGATGTGAAACGACGTGATGTGATTCCCTGTCCCAGGGCACGTTCCAACACGGTCACGGATGACGGAGTCGCCTGCATCACATCACATCACATCAATTCAAATGACGTGTGGTCATGCCGGGCAGGCCTACGGTGCCATCCTTGGCACCAGTTCCTCTTGCCATTCGGCAGCGAGTTCTCGTCCGCTCGTGATGAGTGACGCCGCACTGGCACCCAACAGCTCTTCCACCAACTCCCGAGCAATCGCCTTCCCCGATCGGCCGATGCCGGACCCATCAGAGTGCTCCGCCTCAAATGGACTCACAGTGCTGCACGCCGGCAGCGCATCAAAAACACGAAGAGCCTCAGCAGCGTCCGCGAAGCCAGCGCGGCCCAAGGCAACCCTCTCACCTCGGATTTCGTCTCGAAACACCAGATCGATGTAACCGTTCCACATAACCAGGTTCCAATGGCAAATAGAGGACACCCCTTAGGTGCCCAAGAGAGAGCCCGTAAAACAGGACTGGGCGCCTTTCGGCACCCAGTCAAGGAGCACATCACATCAAGCCACATCACACCACACCGAATCACGTCACATCACGCCACATCACGTGATCTAAGGTCACATCATTTGGGGTCGCCGAACTCGACGTCCTCATTGATGAGTTCCTTGATGTCCGCTTGCAATGCTCGCTGCAGGACGTCAAGCATGTAGGAGTGCTTCGATTTGACCCCCGGCTTCGTCGACACCACAAACTCGATCATTGCCTGCTCTGCAAGAGTCAGTCGAAGAGGCTGGATCGGGGTACGCCTGCTGTCAGGCTTGCCTTCCCAAGGCAACGCCGTGCTGGGGACGGCAGCCGCCGCTGCAGCAGAGTCAGCCGAGGCTGCTGCCGCAGCTTGGCTGTCGCGTCTATCCGGGGCCTGATCCAGGAATCGTTGAAGATCAGCATCCGTTTTCGGGGCCGGGGCAGGGGGCATGCGAAAAGTGTTATTACCGGCCATTTCCGAAGATCTCCTCAAACAAGGCTTTCATCTCGGCCTGAGCCTTGGGGTCGTCCCACTCGTCAACCACACGCCCGTTGCCAGTGGCACGGCGGTAGCTGGTTCGCTCATGCAGCTCGGTCCTGAAGACCTCCAGGTTCTCGAAGTCTGCGATCACCTCACCAGCTGCTTGAGCGTCGCGCGAGAACGCATTGGTCGGTGCACGATTGATTAACACCTTGACCTGGAGATTGGGATTGAAACCCTCCGCCTGAGCGACCAGATCGATCAGCGGCCGGAGAGTCCAAATGTCCAGGGACGAAGCCTGCAACGGGCTGATCATCAGATCGGCAACACTCATCCCGCCGCGCAGTTCAACAGAATCTCGGCCGCCGGCATCCACGATGATGTCGTCATAGCGATTTGCCAGCTCTTTCAGCTCGAACGGCAAGCCTTTGCCGAGCTTCTGAACGCTGGAAATGCGAGGTTCCACTTGCGCTTCATCGCGGAACAGACACCAGGAAGAGGCGCTTGACTGGGGATCGGCATCGACAAGCAGGACATCACGCCCTTGCTTGGCGAGCATCACGCACAGATTGGTGGCCAGGGTGGTCTTCCCGGTGCCGCCTTTTTCCCCTCCGACCAATACAACACGAGCCCGGCGATCACTGCGCCAGCGCGGGGGGGTGAACGGGGAAGGGGTAGGCGGGTTTTCATTAGCAGCCGGCTGCTGGGTCATGCAAAATTCCTCTGGGTTGAGAACACAGCGGCATCAAACCATGTCACATCACGTGATGTCAAGCGATGTGATGTGCATTTATTTGGTCCCTAAAATTGGGGGTGTTCGGGCCCAAGCCACGCAACGAGCACCTCAAATTGCGCGAGAACATCACCTCACGTGACATGATGTGGAGTGATTCCACAACAGGTAGTGCCTCAGGATTACAAGAGGCCCCAAATATGGGGACGAAATAAGAAAGGCGCCCCACAAATTGGGGCCATACCCCCCATGATTTGGGTCCTCAGCAGGCGCTCAGACCCCAGAAGCTGGGGCCTATCACCCCACGAAATGGGGCTTAAGCCTCGATATTTCCTTGACAAATCAATGACTTGAAGTAGTCTAAACGCTCTGAAACGCTTGTACTTAAACAAGAACAACAAACGGGCCCTACTGGCGCTGGCAAGCTGCCAGTTGCAAGTCGTCTGTCTGTCTGTTTTCATTTGAATACTTTCATTGGTATAAGCCCTGCGCGGCACCTGGAGATCCCGATGCCATCACAAGTTCAGCGAAGTGCGGGAAAGCTCCGCGCGGTTGAGCGGCAGCGCAAGAGACAGGCGAGCTTTGAGGTCTTCCAGCAGGGTGACCTACTCGGTGTAGGGTTGAACCAAGACCAAGAGTTCCTACCGGCTGCTGTGCTCAAGAAGAGCACCGGCGCTGTCCACATGAAGAACACGGTGTCGGGCTTGCAGCGCAAGGTCTACAACGTTCTTCTGGAGCATGCTTACGAAGAGCTCCCCAATCCGGAAGTCAAACTCCACAAGATTCCTCTCCAAGACCTCATGGTCATGGTGGGGTTCGACTCAAAGAACACCGGTCATCTGAAGACTGCCGTCAAGGGGCTGATGACCAATTTGATCGAGTGGAACTACACCAAGGAAGAGGGCACCGAGGACTGGGAAGCCTCAACCGCGCTTGCGGGCGTGCGGTTCCGGGACGGCGTCTGCTACTACGAGTTTTCGGAGATCCTCCGGCAGCGGATGTATCACCCAGGAAGGTTTGCCAAGCTCGACTTGATGGAAATGCGCGAGCTCTCCAGCGCTACGGCGGTGGCGCTTTACGAGAACACCACGCGATTTGTAAACGTCGGCCGCACGCCTTGGTGGCCGATCGAAACATGGCGCGCCGTGCTCGGCAACACCGCGCCGACTTACGACGAGTTCAAGCGGCTGAAAGAAAAGGCCCTGATCCCTGCGCTTTCCCAGATTCACGGGCACACACGCTTGGAACTCACGCCCGAGTACCAGAAGTTGGGGCGTAAGGTCACACACATGAGGTTCCTGGTAGGTCGGGAAGCTCTGTCGTTGGGTAGCGTGTCCACGCCGACCGCAGCGGGAAGCGACGTTGATCAGGCTGCAGATGCGGGCGCGGAACTGAGCGAGGCCCAGCGGACGCTCATGGACGATTTCTGCTTGTCCGTCGACCAAATCCGCAAGCTGACCGCTGACCATGGCGAAGAAAAGCTCAAAGATGTGGCGGCGTACACTCGACGCCGATACCTTGCCGGCGAGATCAAAACTTCAGTCCCGGGGTATTTCCTGGTGACTTTGTCAAAGTTCGACACAGCGACAAAGACTTCCGCCCTGGTGGGAGCAAAGAGCCAGGCAGAGCAGGAGGTTCAAGAACGTGCGCGAGCGGCACGTGATGAGTCGCTCGATAAAGCAGAGTTCACCAAAATCTACCGTGGCCTGTCCTATCAAGTCGTTGAATCGATGAGTCCTGAGGAGCAGGCACAGCTCTACAGTGAATTTGAGGAACACCTGAATGCCGAGAACCCCGCAATGGCGGCCACATGGCGCGATCCGGCCCGCCGCAGCGAAATGGTCTGTCAAGCGTTGCTAAGAAGCTATATCGCTCGCCGCTACCTGCCTGAAAAGGACGATGCAATGGCTGGTTGGATTTCCGTCGGGAAAGATCCCAAGGCCTTTGCCGCATGGCTGCGAGCCCAGGCAGTCGAGTTGGACAAAAATCCGCTGGAATCGGCGCCTCGGCCGTAAACTTTCATTGCATTAAGAGGATAATTCGCGCGATACTTAAGCGTGCCTCCTTCAGATGGTTTGGATATGCAAACCCAGCCGCTCCCGTTTTTCCCCGTATCCAAGCATGCGAGCGGTGCCATGGTGGGTGCTTTGGCCGCACCCGCGTCAGCAGCAAAGCATCCCTTAGCACCAACCTTGGACCTCAACGATCTTCCGACCCCGCCGGCGTCCACGCCGCGCCCGCGCTGAGTCCAAAGTGACTTCCTCCGCCATGAGTGCAGTCAAGCCGCAGGTGTTCTGCTTTTCAGGATGCGCCGGGGTTGAAGGTGGGATCAATCGCGGATATGCACTCGCCGATTCCCATGATCAGGTCATCGCCAGCTTTGCGAGCTGGGGATTCCAGGTAGGAGCTGTATCGTCGCTCCAGGAGTTACAGTCAGCAGTTGAAGCGATGGAAGAGATCGTGTGCACCGTGCCGGGAACGGATACGAGCGATTACGCGAATCTCTTCGCATCCCCACCGGCTGCATACGCTGAAGAGCACGTCTTCATGTTGCAAGGTCACTACGCCCTCAGCGACATTGCGTTGGGTGGGTTCGCAGTTGCCCCCAGTGCAGAGGATCTCGCAGCAGGCTTGCACGCAGCTGGGTTTGAGCTCAAGTCGCAGCTCTCGCTGTCCGAGGCGAAAGCGATCGCAGTCGAGATGATCGCTTTGGAGCCTGGCGATCCTGAGCTGGTCGACCTGACCGACCTCGACGCCTAAGCGGCGCCGCTCTTCTGCACAGAAGCTGCAGGAGCGAGCTCATTCTGCAGCTACCCAAACCCGCCGAACTACCCGTCTCATGACGTCACTGAACGTTTGACAGGGCGCGTATGACCGCGTATCTTGCGTTTGTATACTGCAACCAAAGTTATCCCGGGGATCACAATGACAGTTCGTTCCGATGTAGCGACGAACGCTGATAAGGCGCTGTTGGAGGAAATGTCTGCCCAGCATCTAGCCACCAAGCTGACCCAGCTGGGTTTCTACAAAACCTACTTCGGCAGGCTCATTTGGATCATCGTCGGATTGTTGCTCGTTGTAGCAGCACTCGCCAGCGGCCTGGTCTACATGGGCAACCTTCTTGCTCATGGCAAACGCGACTATTTCACGGTTGATCCGCATGGGCGAATGACGAAGATCCAGCCGATATCTCAGCCATTGGTCACCCAGGGCCAGCTGCTGGAACGGTTCAATGTTTGCGTAAGTTCCGCAAACAACTACAACTTCGTCGACTATCAAAAGCAACTCACCCAAGCCCAAGAGTGCTTCACAGAAGACGGCTGGAACCAGTTTGCTACTGCGCTCAACAAGTCCGGGACGCTCAAGACCGTGCGTGAGCAGCGCCTGATCGTTAGTGCCCACGCGACGGGCGCGCCCGTAATCTCGCAGAAGGGGCTGCGCAAGGGTGTGTATAGCTGGGACGTGCAGATCCCGATTCAGATCACATACCAAGGTGGTCAAGCCGGGCGCAACGTAGTGTCGCGCAATCAGCTTGTCACCGCGCGACTTGAGCGAACCAACGAGAACGAGTACGCCGTTGGGATCGCGCAGTACGTCGTGGAGGAGAAATAACCCATGACCAGGTCGCTGCTCGCCATCGCGCTGGCGCTGTTCTCACTGGACTCTTTCGCTCAAGGCGCCCCTGTCGTTCCCAAGCCGGAGCAGGCTCCTGCGGCGACCGGTGGGGCTATCCCGCCGCTGCCCCCTTTGCCCGATGTCAACCAAGAAGCATTTCGCCGCGTGCAGCAGGACGCAGGTCCGCTGACGGAAGCGCAGATCCAGAAGCTGGGACGCATGCTCGACGCAACCGAGCGGGCAGCCGCCGAGCCACCGCGCTTCACCCCAAAGGCGGTTTCTTCGGGCGTTGTAGCCAGCCTTTCACCAGGAGCCACGCCGCCTGTTGCGCGCCTGTTCGTCAATCATGTGACGACCGTTGTTTTCCTGGATCAGCTTGGAAATCCGTTGAGCGTCAGGGCCGTAGACCTGGGCGCGCCGGACAGCTTCACCATGACGTACGCACCTCAGGCGGACGGCACCACCAACTACGTGTCGCTCTCGCCCAAGAGCATCTACGCAACGGGCAACATCGTTGTCACGCTGGAAGGGGTGTCTGCACCTGTCTCACTAACGCTGATCTCGGGTCAGCGAGAGGTGGACTACCGCGTCGACGTGCGGGTCAAGGGCATCACTGCGAAGGGAGTTGTTTCAATGAGCGGGCTCCCCTCAACACTTGATCCAGGCGCACTGACGATGCTGGGTGGGCTTACGCCCGCTGACGCAAAGCAGCTTTCAACCGACAGTGCCTCGGTGCCGGTCTGGGCTAAAGGACAGCTCTTCTACGTCCGCACTCCTGCAGGCGCTGAGCTTCTTTCTCCCGCCTACATCGGCATGGCGAGAGCTCCAGACGGTTCGACTGTCTATGAGATCCCGCCAACACCGGTAGTCGTGGTGCGGGCAGGGAGCGATCGATCCTACGTGAAGATCTCCGGGTACTGAGTACACATCATGAACAGTAAAGCAGCGAACCTGGCAGCCAACCTCAAAAATCCCCGCACTCGCATGGTCTATCTTGGCGGGCTCGTGCTATGCGTGCTCATCGCCGGGGTCGCGTTCTTGTTGTTCCGGGGCAAAGGCGGCCAGGTAGAAACAAGCAAGGTGCAGAATGTACCCGTCGTTGCAACGGATTACTCAAAGGCCCAGGTGGCCAGTCCGGAGTACGACGCGCTGCTCGGTCAGAGCAACGCCAGCCAGGCGCAAACTGCGCTAAAAGCCGGCGAAAGCTCCATTCCCGTGCCTCGCTTATCCGCTGCGCCCACTGTTGATTCCGACGCGCTTCCCCCGGCTTCTGCAGCGCCGCAGCCAGCCGCGGACGTACAGCCTCCTGTTGCTCCCGCCCCAAGCTATTCAGCAGAGCAGCTGCAGGCACACGAGGCTGATGTTCAGGCGCGCATGAAGTCGATGCAAAGTCAGCTCGGGAAAATCACCAACTATTGGGCGGTGCAGTCCCACACCACCACCATGATTGCCGACGACAAAGCCAAGATCTCCGCACAGAATGATGTTGGCGGAGCTGTGGTGGGCCGCGACTCTGCATCGATCCCGTCTGCTGCAACTCTCCCGAGTCTGCGAGTCGGTGACATGCTCTACGCAACCCTGGATACGGCAATCAATAGCGACATGCCGGGCCCAGTATTGGCGACAGTCCGCCAGCCTGGGCCCTACCAAGGAGCCAAGCTCATTGGTCAGATGCAGCAAAGCGGGCAGGCCAAAGCCATAGGGATTCAGTTCTCTGCCATGGCTGTTCCAGGCGAGGCAACCTCGCGCCCAATCAGTGCCTGGGCTGTTGATCCGAACAAAGACTATCGTGCCGCGCTCGCGAGCGATGTAAACAACCACTACTTCATCCGCGGCTTGAGTACCTTCGCCGGCTCATTTGTCTCTGGATTTGCTGACGCGCTTATTGCAGGCGGCCAGAGGCAGCAGGTGATTCAGAACGACGGCTATGCGGTAGTCCAGCAAGACGCCTACACAACCAAGCAGCTGAACCAGATTGGCCTGGGAAACGTCGGTCGGAAATGGGCACAGGAAATGGACAAGAGCTCGGATCTAAAGCCCACGATCAAGGTCAACGCGGGCATTGACGTCGGCATTCTCTTCACACAAGACATGTCCTCAGAAGGTTGAGGCTCGGAGCAGCTATGTCAAAAGATCTCAACCAGGACGACGTGTTCAACGGTGCCGGTGCGCCTGAAGGCGTTTTTTCGGCGCAACAAGAAGAAGCGACGCGCGGTGGTAAAGGGAAGCCCGACGCAGGCCCTGCGGTTGCCAAGAAGGGACTGTCAACAAAGACCTACTTTATTGGCGGCATGGTGCTGCTCGCGGTTGTGCTGGTCTGGCTCAAGATGCCCCGCAGTAGTGATGCCGGTGGTGAAATTGACCAGATGACTGGCACGGAGGTGGCAGCCGAAGCGGCAAGCGAGAACGTCCCTGAGCCGGGCGTCCGGCCCATGCCAAGTGAGATCCTCCCGGTGCCGGCTCAGCAGCAGCCCCAGGTGGAAGTCACCCACGCCGGGAGCCCTGAGCTTGAGACCGGTCTGCCCGTATCCAAGCAGGTGACGGAGCCGGCGGCGACGTCGGTAGCTGCGCCCAACCCGGACGCAGCCGATCTGCTGAGGCCGGATACGACAGGGATGCCGGTGGCGGCACAAATGCCGGCTGCGGCGCCGGCTGCAGCACCGGGTCCCATGCCGATCGCAAACGTGACCACGCCGCTGGCCGTGGATGGCAGCGAGCTTGCGCGGGTGAGTCGGGACGTTGCGACCTTGAAAGCACAGGTGGCGGCACTCCTGGCGCACAAAGATGATCGGTCGGCGCCTTCGGTCGGCCCAGGTGCGGCCACGGGAGCAGCCGCTAAGCCGGCCCCGCGCCGAGCAAGCGCTGGCAGTCGATCAGCGAGGGCGGCTGCAAAGCCTGAGCCAGCGACCAAGCCCGAACTTCCTCCCGTCACGGGCGTAAGCCTGCGGGCAGTGGTCGGGGACAGCGCTTGGGTGATGACGAGCTCCGGTGAGAGCAAGCAAGTTTCTGCCGGAGACGTCATTCCTGGTGCAGGAGTCGTCAAGTCGGTGAACGCAGCTTCGGGGACGGTGAACCTCGCGGACGGTCGCGTACTTCGCTGAGGACTGAAGATGAGCGCTAGCGTGACCATGGTGCAGAACCTCAAAGCGTTGATGCCGGCTTTAACCCTCGGCCTCAACGCCGCGGTGTCTCTGATGGCCATCTACCTGTGTGGTGCGGCAGTGTTGAAGTTCATCGCCCACGCCAAGCAGCGCGGCGACGGCATGGTGAAGCCGATCACGCCAGTGTTGATGCTTCTGTCGGGGGCAATGCTCTGGAACCTCGGCGCATCTGCGACCGCGTTTCTTCAGACCGTCTACGGGGCTGATACCACCACGCAGAACCTCATCGGCTACACGGCGAGCAGTGCGATGCCCGCTGAGAGCAGCGCGATGCTCGGTGTGTTGGTGATGGTAATTCGATTTATCGGGTACTTCTTCTTTGCCAGCGGCTGGTATGCGGTGACAAAGATTGGGTCCGGTGGGCAATCCGCTGACGGCGCATTCGCACGATCACTGTGGCGGATCATCGGTGGGGTTGCTGCTATCAACATAGTCGGATCAGTGAATCTTTTCTCTGAATTTTTGGGCTTTGGTGAGGTGTTGTAAGTGTTACACGAAGTAGATGTGCATCCTTCAGGAACTAACAGGAGTAGTAACGTGACGATCAACAAGACTGACAAAATGGGTACGAAGCGGCGCAAGAAGCTGATCGGAAGCACCAGCATCATCCTCTTGGGTGTAGCCATGGTGCTGGTAATGCCGGCAGCTCATGCGGCCGGCCTCGATGCGATCGCCGAGCGACTCTCGAAGACGGCCGGTAGCCTCGCCTGGTTGATGCAGGTCATCTTCGTGCTTATCGGCATCGGCCTCATCGCTGGCGGAATCCTCGGTTTCATTACCGACGCAAAGCAGAAGGGCAATGGACCGGTCAGCAAAGGTGCCGCAGCTATCATGGTACTCGGCGGGGGCCTTTTGGCGTTCATGGGTAGCCTGGTGGAAACCACCGGTGACACCGTCTGGGGTGACGGCAAAGGCGACCGCGGCCGCATCGAAATCTCCGAGTAAACCAGGCGGGCACTGCACGTGGATAACGAAATTTCACTGTCTGTCACGCGTGACGTCCGCCGCTCCCCCCAGCCCGGGCACACCCGGGCTGGCGCGGGTGCCGACGAGCTTCGCGACCGTGTAATTCGCCAAGGCCGCTTTGGCAGACGGTGCTATTTCTGCCATCTGCCGTTTGGCGACAGTTCCGAGTTTGAGGTGCACCACCTTGACCACGATCACTCAAACGATTCAGCTGACAATGTTGTCCCGATCTGCTCTCTCTGCCATCTTCCCTTCCACCTTGACCTGGCGCTTCGCGAGATGCCCAGTGACCCAGGAAGGATCATCTATTGCCCAGAGATAAGTCAGGCGCATCTCTCATCCCTGCTGTACGCCATCGGAGCCCACAGCACACGCGTAGACCCGGCGGAGCGCAGCGAGCACTATGCTGGCCAGATATATGATGTGTTGATTCGTCGCGCAGATGCGGTAGAGCGGGTCGATGGGCGAGAAGTTCGTCCAAAGTTGTCGCAGGTGCACGTTGTGGTCCGTCTTCTGCAGGATGCATCAGCAGATCGCTACGCAGAGCGCTCAAAGTGGCTTTCAGGGTGCGTCTACCTGCCTCCGCTGGTGCTGTTGATGCAGCACGCTGAGAAGTGGCGCGCAGCCGGTTTTGCCACGCTGGACCTGTCCTCTTGGGATGACATCGCGGGGAAGGTCTAACCGTGGGCCTTAAGCGATGCGGCGTTGTTCGATTCGATTCGCTTGATCCCCATCAGGGTGGTTGGGTGTCAGTGGACGGTGAGAAGGCTCGCCGAATCAACGGAGTCGGTGCACTGGATAACGAGACACTCTGGTGGTCCAACCTGACTTTCAATGCGATGTTCGAGACCCAGCTGCACAGGACCCCGTACATCAAGCGTACAACCTACTTGACCTCATGGAATCCATCGGGCGATCTAGTCGGTCAGGACGAAATCTGCTTAGCCTGGGGGCTTCTCCCGCGCCATTTCCCGGAACAGCTAATCACCGAGGCGCTCAGCGGTATATTCACTCGTACCATCCGCTACGCGGAACAGAGCTATGGCCTGGATATCGGTGACGAGGTTCCGAAGTATGACAACCTTGCTGACGAAATTAGGGCGCTTCTTCTGCCGTCGAAAGATAAGCATCTGACACCGGAAGTTGACGCCGCGTTGAGCTCCGCCCACCAGTACTATGCTAATTGCATTACATCACGCTACCTGGAAGAAGATCACGTCGCGGTCAACTTTGTCGCGCCGGCGGTGTCCTACGCCAAAGAAATGCTGGATCTTGTCGTACCAGCTGACCAGTTTGACTTTCTTGCGTCATCGCAGCTACCTGTTCCTACACGCAGACTTGATTGGATCTTGTGTCAGGAAAGGCCGGTCCTGGCGAGCGTACGCGTCTCCGATGTGAATCCAGAGTACTCAAGCGTTATTGCATACGGGAACGGTGCACGCTCCGGTACGAACAGGCGATGGGCTACTCACCCGGAACTCTTGCTGCTGTCCAAATACGCAAATGTGGAAGTTGACTCGGTCTTCCTGTTCGGTGAGTACGAGAGCCTGAAGCCGCATCTTCGACTTCCAGCGTTTACCAGGCTGCAGGCCATGACCCCTACCGCCGAGATCATCGCGAGCAATCATTGGATCAGCTTGGCCCGGGAAAACCCGTACAACCTGGAGCAGGTTAAAAGCCCTCACGACCGTGCGCTGTCGCCTCGCGCAGCTTGGCTGAATGCAATGGATCGTTTCATGATGTACACCTACGCCATCCAGCTGTATAGAGCAGGAATTACCGTCCGCCGCTATGGCGCTGGCCGGGTCACTGTCGTAGTCCCCAAGTACAACTATCGTGACTCGTACGAGATCGCATCCGCCGTTGGACTGCTCGCGCCGCCTACGGTATCCACAGACATTCGCATCCAGGAAGGACTGCACCGCTATGGATGATCACGCCCTGCTGGTTGAGATTGCTCTTCGTGATTCGAGAAACATTGACGTCATCATGTCGATGGACCGGTTGGTGATCCTCCCGCACGGGGTGAGCGAAATGCAAGGAGCGCTGCAGGACATGGAGCGCGTCAAGGATTTTGCTGCCGCCAAAGTCGCACCAGCGCTGCGGGACTGTGCGAAAGAACTATTCATGGAGCATGCCACGCGGCTTCGTGATCATTTGTCTCAGAAGAAGGACGTTAAGCCATGACGCTTATGTGGGGTTTCATTGCAGCGGTTCTCGCCCTGATCACTATGATTGGGTGGTATGGACCCACAAAGATTGTGGACAACGTCGAGGCGCTGCTCGCCTACATGTCTCGCAGTGTAAAGATGTCACTAGCCGACTATGTTGACGTTGAGAACGTCGACTTGGGTGACAACTTCACGTTCACGATGAGGGACGGAAGCCTGCTGACAATTGTCCGGCACGATGGGTCGATGCGAATGGTGGGAAAAGAGGAATTTGAGGCCGTGGACGCTGCCATTAACGGCGCGTTGGCGGCGTACCTGGGCGGAGGAGGGCACGCCTTCCAGGTGGTGTTTACCGTCGACCCCGAGGTGACCGAGCGCGTTGCGCGGGAGGCTCAGTCTGGTTCGCGAGCGACTGCCGAGCGGCTTGGTCTTTCGTTTGCGGATCTCTTCGAGGAAGACATCCGCCAGACGGTGGAGGCATGCAACCACGAAACGTGCTTCATCGCGCTGTTCACTCGCCCGTCTGCTATGGCTGGCAGCGATCGTAAGCACGATCAGAAGCTTCGGCAGGAGTTGATGAAGGCTAATCCGCTTCCGACGATGAGTGATGCTCCGAGTCTGTTCAGTGCGGTTCGCGGTCTTCGCGCCAGACACGAAGCGTACGTCGATGCCGTCGTCGCAGATCTGCGAGAGCAGCGCTTGGACTGTTACAAGCTCGACACCCACGTTGCCTCGCGTGAGATGCGGGTCGCGATTGACCCGGACTGGACCGCAGAGGACTGGTCGCCGTGTCTTTTCGGCGACCGCATTCCCATGCGAGATTCGCGCCGTGATCCGATGGATGTAAGCGGTGCTGTGTGGCCTGAGTTGGCGCCGCAGCTCGCGCCTCGCGATGCCGAGGTCGTGAGCCTACGTCATGTGAAGATCGGAGCACGCTATTACGCGCCGATGTTCGTCCACCTCGCCCCCCAGGATATCCAGAACTTCCAACGGCTCTTTGCCAAGACCGCTGAAACCGATTTGCCGTGGAGGTTCTCGTTGCTGATTGAGTCCGGCGGCGGCGGACTGTGGGACTTCAAGAACCTTGGTTCCATGATTTTCGGCTGGACGAATTCGATCAACGCGCAGATCAGGCGTGCTATCGAGGCGGTGAAAGAGGCCGAAGTCAATGACGGCCGCACGAGAGTGCGCCTTCGCATGGATCTTTGCACTTGGGCCACCGACATCAAGACCCTTGAGCGACGAGCTGCCCAGCTTGCTCGGGCAGTTGAATCCTGGGGAACTGCCGAGGTGAAGGAGATCTCCGGTGACCCTGTTCAAGGTTTCATCTCCAGCTCCCTCGGCGTCTCCTTGAACAGCGTAGCCACGCCCTCGCTTGCCTTGCTTGACGACGTGACCCATTTCCTGCCGCTCTACCGTCCCTCCTCACCTTGGAAGTCGGGTGGTCTGCTGTTCAAGAGTCCGGACGGTAAGATGTGGCCATATGCTCATCACTCTCGGCTTCAGGAGAGCTGCATAACCGTTGCTTACGCCGAGCCGCGGTCCGGCAAGTCGGTATTGTGTAACGCCATCAACCTATCGCTTTGTCTGGCGGA
Organism: Stenotrophomonas sp. 115C5; assembly: GCF_056861055.1. Lineage (NCBI taxonomy): Bacteria > Pseudomonadati > Pseudomonadota > Gammaproteobacteria > Lysobacterales > Lysobacteraceae > Stenotrophomonas > Stenotrophomonas sp. 115C5. Next base: position 82,602 of record NZ_JBSPUQ010000012.1, on the reverse strand, counting down.
GGGCATCAGCCGCCTTCCGCTCATTTCGATCATTGACGTGGGTCGATCGAGCGCGGGTTTGATCTCGCTGCTCGAACATGCGTTGCCGCCCAGCGAGAAGCATAAGGCGGCTATCGTGCGGATGCGCATGACCAGCGAATTTGCGATCAACCCGTGTGATACGCAGCTTGGGATGCGCGTGCTACTGGAGGCGGAGTTCGCGTTCTTGCTGAATTTCCTGCTCACGCTTGTTACACCGCATGGCGCAAGCAAGCCCGACTCTGCGATGTCGCCGCTGTGCCGTATGGCGGTGGAGGCGGCATATCGGAATTGTAGTGATTCGGGTCAGCCAAAGATCTACTCCCCTAACATCAGGGATGCAGAAGATGTTGATTCGGCGATCCGCGACCACGCTCTCCATGTTGACGACAACACAACGTGGTGGGAGGTAGTGGATGCTTTGTTCCAGGTGGGCGCGATCCGCGAGGCGTACCTGGCTCAGCGATTTGCGGTGCCGCTGCTGAGCGATATTGCGGCAGTGTCTCAAGGGCCGAAATTTCAGGACATGTACGGCACTAAGAAGATGGATGCCGGCGATGAGAGGGTGCTTGACGCATTCTCTCGCATGCTAAGTGAGGCTGTCAGCGCTTATCCTGTGCTTGGGCGGCCAACAAAGTTCGACCTCGGCGAGGCCCGCGTGGTCGCCATTGATCTTGCCGAAGTTGCGAAGAGCGGGAGCGCTGCTGCAGATCACCAGACTGCCGTTTGCTACATGCTGGCACGCCAGGCTTCCTCCAAGAATTTCTATCTGCATGAAGATGACGTACCTCATTTCCCTGAGCTGTACCGGCCTTACCAGGAACGCCGGATCAAGGAGATTCGCCAGGACAAGAAGCACATCCAGTACGACGAGTTCCATCGGACCAAGAAGGTCTCCAACGTGCAGGAGCAGGTCGTGGCGGACATGCGCGAGGGCGGTAAGTATGGTGTGGCCATCACCTTGATCTCGCAGCAGCTTGGCGACTTCACGACCGAAATGCTGAACTTCACAACGTGCAAGTTCGTGCTATCCAAGGCGAACGAGGCGACGGTGACGGACATGAAGGCGATCTTCGGGTTGACCAAGACCATGGAGTACAACATCAAGTACACCATCCGACCGCCCGGACCCCAAGGCTCTACGTTTGTCGGCATCTTCGACGTCAAAAGCGGCCAGGTCTCACAGGCCCTGCGTAACAAAATGGGTGGCATCAGGCTCTGGGCGTTCTCAACCACGAATGAGGACGCGATCGTGCGTGATGAGCTGTACCAGAAGATCGGTCCGGAGCACACGCGCCGTCTTCTGGCGACCCACTACCCGAAGGGGTCGGTGCTGGAAGAATTCGAGCGCAGGAAGTCTCGGCTTGGAAAAGAGGGGGACGCCGATGGTGTGCTCAACAGCATCATCGAGGACTTGGTGGCGCTGCATTACACGGAACGAGCACAGGAGGCGAGGGCAGCATGACAAATAACATCAAACGATGTGACATCACATCACGTGACTTACGTGCACCCCAATTATTGGGGCTTTTCGGGGTGGCCTTGCTGGTCATCGCGCCAGCGTGGAGCCAGTCGCTGCTGAACCTAGACTTCGGGCAAGTCCGAGAGGCAGCTCCTGCGAGCGCGACCTACGCGCCTGCGGAACCCCCGGCAGCCTCTGTGCCAGGGACCCTGTACGTCCCTCCGGCCTACGAGCGAAAGCTGAATGAGACCGACCAAGCCTTCATAGCGCGGATGAAGGTTCAGCAGGACGTCGTGAACCGGCAACAGGCCGAAGCTCTCGCCGCTCATCGCTCAGCTATGGAGGCTCTGGCGCGGGACGCAGGCCCGCGGATGAGAACGGCCGAGGATGATGCTCGCTTGGCCGCGTACGAGGCCAAGGTAGAAGCACTGCGAGGCGAATCCGAGATGTTGTCGAAACGAGTCCACGCAACGGCCGCGGCCGGGGTGACGGTGGACCGAGCGGAAATGATGAGCCCGCCCGCGGCGCCGGCTCAGGGGCGATAGCCTACGTCCGCTCCTGGCCGTCTGGCGTCAACCTGACACCGTACCTGGTGGACAGGAGCGTGACATCCAAGGTCCACGTGTGTAGCGACCTTGCTCGATGTACAGCGAAAGCCACTCTCACGTGCTCCAGCGCTGCAGCTGGTGTGATCTCATTGACCAGGGCAAGCCATGCAAGCGCCTCGCGCCCGCGCCCCATAGAAAGGGACCGCCCCATGTGCTTCACAGCATGGCACTCCGGGCAAAGGGCTACCAACTCGTTCAACTGCTGTTGTCGAGCATGGTCGTTGTAACCCCAGACCTCGTGGCACTCCAGCGCGTGAACAACGCCCACGCGGGCGCAGATGCTGCAGCGGCGGCCTGCGTCCATTGAGACTTCGCGGCTGATTCGCGCCCATGTGGGTGCGGAGACGTTGGAGCGGACATTGCTGTACCAACAGGATGTAGGGACCAGCTCCACGGTGAGGCGCATTGGAAACCTTGTGCATAGCGTGCTATACGCGGTAGCATACTGCAACGAAAGTAGGCGTGTTACATAAATGAAAGTTTGCGCATCCGCTCGCGGCCAGGAGTGCGCCGAGACTTCGCTCGAAACGGCGAAGCTCCCGGTGCTCAACGTTGAGCGCGTGGCCGACTGGCTCCAGATGCTCATCTATGCGCAGCGGCACCGCGGAGTCACGATCAAGTCCGTCGCTAAAGCCGCTTCTGCGGCCGGGCCGAACTTATCGGTTTTCCTGGCGCGGCGCGGGAAATCGAAGAACGTCAAGGTGGACAAGCTTGAGCAGATGCTGCTGAAGCTCGGGGTCCATCGCGACGGCCTGCTCACCCCCGGCCTGCATCGCTGGGACATGATCAGGCAGGCCGAGGAAAATCTGCCGCCCGGAATGACCCTCAGGCCTGAGCTTGCCACGCTCGTAGAGCTGATACGGATCAACTGTCAGGACCTGCCAAAGTCAGTTTGTGCATGCCTCACCTGGAAGGGCGGCGAGCCGGATGATGCCGTTGCTTTCATTATGCTTCGCCCCTCACAGAGCACCTCCGTGATCATCCGTGTCGATCGCAGTGAGGTGATCGAGCTTGGTAGCAGGCTTCGTCATTGCATGGCCGACCTCCAGGTCTCGGATGCAGAGGGCGCTGAGCTGCAGTCCGTGTGGCACACACCGGGGCATGAATGGATCGTAGGACGAAAGATTGAACACTTCTTACAACTTGCGGAGCCACGCTCCGTTCTGACCGCGTGAGCACCAAAGGAGCCAGCTTTGAGTAACAATCGCCCCCTTAAGGCCAACGAAATCGTTGGACTGTTTGCCGCCCTCTTGGGCATCGACGTCACGACCATTGCCAATCTGGTTGGGAACATCCCGCGTGCCAATATCATGGCCTGGATGGCTGGCAAGAAAGAGAACCTGCGCCACGAGTCGGTATTGAGGCTCATGGATCTCGTAGGCCTTAAAGTGGACAACGGCGTCCAGCTCGATAGCAACCGGGTGCACATCTGGCACGTCAAAGATAGCGTGTTCGGATCGAGCCGCAAGGCATACACCGCAGTTCGTCAGATTGCACGGTTGATGGACGGATGCGCGATCACACGCGTGGAGCCGCCGGCGCGAAGCGCCTGGGCGAAAGCGCGTAGGCACATCTATCTCATCAGTGGCGCTGGCGTACGTGTAGTGATCGAATTGGACAAGAGTCCGCACAAGAAAGCACGCATTACGCCAGACAATCTGGTTGGAACGCTTTGGCGGGATGAGTCTGACCCGGACGAGCGGATGCCGCACACGATCAAGACAACCCGCGAAAAGTGGGAGCTTCTCATGTCGCATGATCTTGCGCCCTTCGAGTTTGACCAGATCTTCGAGTTGAACGAACCGAAGATGGCCTGGCTCGACGTCGCGATGCTGGCGCGCGAGTTCGGCGTGACGCCTGACGCGGTGCACCGGCACATCCTGCAAACGTACGAGCGCAGCAACAAAGCGCCCGCGCCAGTACGGCGTGGAGGGCTCCAGGTCGATGCTTCTGTCATCCTGCTGGCGGACCACAATCGTAGCTCCAGCGCGGCATGACTCTGCCGGCGGCGGCAGAGTCGCCGGCAGGCAGCGCCTGAGGCAAGATCGGCCGGTGGCGCATACTTTGGTTGTGGAATACGCCAAACTTTCATTGTAGTATCAGGCTCATCTAACCCATGGGCCTTTTTTATGACCGCGTTCCAGCCAACCCCTGAGCAAGAGCAGATACGTGCCTCTACGGGTCGCGTGATCAAAGTCAGTGCCTTCGCTGGAACCGGTAAGTCATCGACCTTCAAGTACCTTGCGCGTGAACAGCCGCGCCAGAAAATGCTCTACCTGGCGTTCAACAAGGCCATCAAGGAAGAGGCAATCGGGTCCTTCCCTGGCAACGTCAAAGCGATGACCGGTCACGGTTTGGCCTACGCATCCAAGGGCCGAATCTATGGCGACGTGCCTCAGAAGCTGCAGCCTGACATCAAGCCATACCACGTGCTGCCGGACCTGTCCCGCACGGTCAACCAGATCCCGAAGGAGGCACACAATCTCTATGGCGGCCGCGTCATTGAGACTGTGAAAGCTTTCCTTGTATCCGGGGACCCCGAGCTTCTTCCCAAGCACGTGGCGCTGGGCGATTCGCCGAGCGAAACGCGGCATATGAGCTCCGCGCAGGTGCTGCTGGACGCGAAGCGTACGTGGGAGCAGATGTGCAATCCCGAAAGCCGCGTTCCGATGCTGCATGACGGCTATCTGAAGCTGTACCAGCTCAGCAATCCACGGCTGCACTATGACGCCATCCTCCTTGACGAGGCGCAGGACACCAATCCGGTTCTGCAGGCCATCGTAAGTGCCCAGCATGGCCGTACGTTCTACGTGGGCGATCAGCACCAGGCCATCTATCTTTTCCGCGGCGCCTCCAATGCAATGGAGCGGATCAAGGCGGATGAATCCTTTGGGCTCACGGGTTCGTTCCGGTTCGGCGAAACAGTGGCTGACGTTGCCAACGACATCCTGTGGCTGAAGGGGGAGCAGATGAAGCTCCGTGGCTTGGGAAGCCACAAGGGCGAGCTACGTGAGATCGACCACGCCCGCGAAGGCCACGCTCTGATCTCCAGGGGAAATGCGACGCTCTTCCGCGAAGCAGTACTCGCCGTCACGGCCGAGCGCCCCTTTGCTTTCGTGGGACCGCTCCAGAACTATCGCTTCGACCAGATCGTCGACACCTTCTGCCTGAGCACGGGCGATTCGGTGCGCGACCCGTTCATCAAGTCCTTTGCCAGTTTCGACCAGCTTGCAGAGTACGCCGAATCGATGGATGACAAGGAGCTGAAGGCCCGCGTCAAGCTCGTCGGTGAGTACGGAGAGGACATCCCCCGGCTTGTCGAGCTGATCAGCCGCAAGGCACTGCCCTGGACTGAGGGCATCCAAGAGCGGCTGCCGCAGAACGCCCAGGTATTCACCACTGCGCACAAGTCTAAGGGGCTTGAGTTCGATCAGGTACGCCTTTCGGATGACTACCAGTCGTTGATTGACGAGGACGACAACCTGGTCGAGGTGGGCAAGATGTCCGACGCCGACATCGAAGAAATCAACCTGCAGTACGTCGCAGTAACCCGCGCCAAGAAGGTGCTCCAGCCGTCCGAATCTCTGCTGAAGTTCTTCGACAAGAAACGGCAGATCGAACAATCCATGCAGCCGCGAGCCTACGGCTGAGCACGATCCATATCCACGACAAGAGAAAGGACATACCCATGGGACTGATGAATAGCCTGGAGCAGCAGCCGCAGGCGCAGAACGCTCGCAAGCCCAACAATACGTTCGGCCTGGTGTTGCGCGTCGCCACCGCCGAAAAGGTTGCTGACGGCGAAACCGAGACGCTCAAGCTCACGGGCCAGATTGTGAGCGCGGGCAGTCCGCTGCCGGCCGAGACCCCTGTTGAGATCGAGTTCCGCACCCAAGGCGACAAGGCAGTTACCAACTTCCTCAAGGGCAACGGCAAGAAGTCGCTGAACACGATCGATGCGGCGGCAGGTAGTTTTGTGACGCTTGAGAACTGCTACACGACGGACCAGGTCAACGACGAAGGGCGGCCCATCATCTCCTCGCGCTGGCTCAACACGCTGTCCAGCGCCGGTGACCAGGACCACATCAACCGATCGTTCTCGGAGGATGTCTTCGCCTCCGCGCCCCGACTGTCCTTCAAAAACCCGTCGAAAGCGGCCGGCGAGCCGGACTCGATCACCTTGCCGGTGAGTGCCAAGCGCATTCTGGCGCGTGTTGAAGAGGATGGGGTCCGTGGGGTCCGCGAGTTCAGCCAGGCCTGGGCTGTCGGCAAGCTCAACGAGCTCCCGGCCAACGCCAAGATTGGCGTCACCATCGACCAGATCGAGCCCAAGGCTGCGGTTCGTGTCAACGACGAGGCCGGGTTCTACAGTGCGGTTGCTTCCGCGCTTGGCACCGGCACGAAGTCGCTTGCCGTCGTGCGCATCTCCGACGGCGAGTCTGTCCGAGCGCGCCAGGTGTACGTCAGTTTCAAGCGCAATGAAGCTGGTGAGTACGTGCCCGACGTCGACAAGGCCATCGCCGATCTCAAAGACAGGAACGTCATCAAGAATATTCCGAACCAGGCTCTCTTCGGCGCAATCGAGAAGGGCTTGATCATTGAGGTGATCCCGGGCTACCGGCTCACCTTCGCAGGCGATCCCTCCAAGGACAACAACGCGGCCTACAAGCTGGTCAACGACGTGAAGAAGGGCGCGGCTGGGCGATACGAGATGATGTTCGGCGATGACCCGAACAAGTTCACCAAGGTGATTCTGCCGGGCATTGCGCGCAACGAAACCTCGGATGGTTTCAGCCCCATCAACGTGATCACCGACACGGTGGGCAACTTCGACCTGACCGAGCTGTCGACCGAGCACATCCAGCCGGCGCGGCCCGCTCTGGGCACCGCCGACGAACTTGCCGATGCACCGGTGAACTCGGCCGAGGTCGGTGCAGAAGAAGCCGAGGCGAGCGGCCCGCGGCCGTAAGCAATGCGCCCGTAAACGATGGCGGCGGCTTGTCGGAGCGCCGCCATCGTCATTTCTATCTCGTTGAAAATTTCCAGGCAGTGAACATGGCAGACGGCAACCGCACATCCCCCAAGCTGGTCAACTGGGTTTCCCTCAATGCACAAGACGCAGCACTGCGCCTGATCGCCTGCAGGAAGGCCTGGGGGGCGGTCCGGCTTGAGATCGTCGGAGCACAGCATCTCACTTCGGAGCAACGCGAGGGGTTGATGCGGCTCGGCTTCTATCGGCCCAGGCTAGGCATGGCCAGCCAACTAGTTCGCAAGGATCTGCGGATCTCGCTGCAGGAGCTGAGGCAGGTGTTCCCTGATGCCGCGCAGATGTTGATGCCCCAGGAGGACGCTGCGCATGCGGCGCCAGTTCGCAGCGGCGCACGCCGCGACGACGAGGCGGCCTCAGTGGAACATGTGGCCGCGAACAAAGTGTCTGTCGTAGGCGCAAACCCATCTGGCCATCTCGTCCTTGAGGGGGATGAAGGCAGATACCTTGTCCAACCTGACGGCGTCTCGGTGCTGGAGACAAGCGACGCAGGGGCATCGTTCCTTCGGGCAACCAATGACGCCGAGCTTGCTGCGTGCGCGGACGCCTTTACTGCTGAAATCAGCGGCGGGAGAGTGATGCGCCGTCAGGATTTGCGCACCTTCGCATCCACAGTCACGGGCGTGCCGCTAGACAAGATCGAGACATCGCCCGAGCTGCGCCGGGTGCAGGAGGCCGTTGAAGCGTCACTTGTCCGTCGGCTGGCTGCGTTCGCAGATCAGGGCGCTGCTGTGGATGAGATCTATGCCTTCGCGGCCAAGCTGCTTGACGGACAGCCGTCCATGGACGCCAGGACCAGCTCGTCGGTCATGCTGCAGCAGTACTCCAGCCCGTTGCCGATGGGCGTAGCGGCACAGGTCATTGTTGGGGACATGCAGGGCAGGACGGTGCTTGAGCCGACGATAGGTAACGGCTCCCTGGTGTCCATGACCAGGGCGCGCCACATCGCAGGTGTTGACCTTGATGCACGACGTGTAGCGAGCATCATTCACGGTCGGCCAGACATTGCAGTCGAACTGGGTGATGCGACTGCAATGGACTTCACAACTCTAAATTCCGGTGCGAGGTTTGATGCGGTCATCTCCAACCCGCCGTTCGGGAAGCTGCCGTCCGCAGTAATGATCAATGGTTTGAAGACGAATCGCCTTGATCATCTCGTATTGATGAAGTCGCTTGATGCACGGAAGCCGGACGGTATCAGCGTCTTCATTATTGGCGGCGATACCTATGTGGACACGCGTGCGGGAAAGGTTAGCGGTGGATCACGATACCTCTTCAACTGGCTGGCGGACCACTACCAGGTCGACGCAGTAGAAATCCCGGGGCGGGTCTATGCGAAGCAGGGTGCAACTTTCCCGGTGCGCATGGTTGTGGTTGGCAGGCGATCGGGCGACGCCGTGCAAGTGCCTGACGAGATCCCTGTGGTCCAGGACGCGGAGTCGCTGCTTACCTGGGCGAAGTTGATGGCCGTGAAGTACGAGATCCGGCTAGATCCGCAAGAACATAGCGCTCCGACGGCGCCACAGGCAATTGCCGGCGCCGGGACGTCACAGTCGGCTGTAGCCATGAAGGGCCCTGAGGCGCAGCATGGTGAGAGCCACGCGCACTCTTCACCGAACATCTCGTCAGCGGCCGAGAACAGCTACCAATCCCCTTACGTCTCGGCGAGCAGGGTTGGCGAGGCAACGGCCATGATCCCGCGGAACATGCAGACGGCTACGATGCTCGCGCTTCAGTCGGTAGCCGAAGCCAACGGGGACATCGATGACTTCGTCGCCGAACGCCTCGGCTGGAGTGTTCACGAGCTCGGTAGCTATCTGTCGCCAGAACAGGTGGACTCCGTCGCCCTGAACATCCACGCGCATGAGAGCTCAGAGGGACGCCTGGGATTCCTGATGGGCGACCAGACGGGAATGGGCAAGGGCAGGCACCTGGCCGCTATGGCCAGGTATCACAACCTGCAGGGCAGGCAGGTGATCTTCTTGACCGAAACGCCGATCCTGTTTACCGACTTCTGGCGGGATCTGCGCGGTATCGGATCTGAAGGCCTGTTTGCACCGTTGATCATCAACAACGGCGTTTCGATCATTGACGACGTCTCGGGCGAGCGACTTGTGGATGCCACGCCCCAGTCTGTCGTGTCGGGGATCGTCGCTGGGGACGTCATACCACCTGACTACAACCTCGTAATGGGGACGTACAGCCAGTTCAACCGTGATAGGAACAAGGCCGGGGCTGCGAAGTCAGGATGGATCACCAGGGTGACAGCGGGTGCAGCATTGCTGTTGGACGAGAGCCACAACGCCGCTGGTGCATCCAACACGAATGCCAACATTGCCCTTGCGGTGCAAGGGGCCGCCTCCGTCAGCTATAGCTCGGCCACGTCGATCAAGGAGCCAAAGAACCTCTCTGTCTACTCGCGTCTGTTCCCGCCCACAGTGGACCTGGGTGGACTTCCAGAGACACTTCAAACTGGAGGCGAGGTCCTGCAGGAAGTGCTGACTGGAATGCTGGCGCGTGACGGCGTATTCGTTCGACGTGAGCACGATCTAAGCTCCCTCACATTCAAGGTCGTCAGCGACAGTGAGAGTCGGCAGGCGCGCAACCGCACACTGTCCGACCACTTGGCTCAGATCCTGGAGTCGATGAACTTCCTGGCTGGCGACATCAATCGGCATGTCTCTGAGTACAACAAGGAGGTCAAGAAGGCGCTCGATGCAATGCCTGCGCATGAGCGTGCCGGAAACAGGATGGGCGCTGTCTCTATCAATTACTTTTCACGCCTCTTCAACATCTACCGGCAGTTCCTGCTGGCACTTCAAGTCGACCTTGCCGCTGAGCGCGCCCTGGCAGCGTTGGCGAACGGCCAAAAGCCCGTGATTGTCTTGGAAAGCACCATGGAGCAACTGCTGCGGGAAGTAATAGCGGAGTACTCCCTGGACGACACTTCAGACGACGGTGATGAGCTCAGTGCGGAGGGAGCAGCAGCGATTAGAAGTCGTGGCCCGATCGAGCTCGGCGAAGGACTGTCATTCAAGATGGTGCTGCATCGCACGCTGGATCGTCTGTCCTTCATGCAGACTACTGACCGATACGGAGTACGCGAGCGGCAGGCGCTTACGTCCAAGGAATCTCACGCCGCGATCGCCAGCATTCGCGGCCTCATTGAAGCAATGCCGGACCTTCCTGTCTCGCCGATTGATTCGGTACGACAGGCCATCACCTCGGGCGGATACGTTTGCAGCGAGTTGTCTGGTCGTAAGCTGAGCATCACGCTGCAGGGTGATACCTGGACTGCCGATGTCAGGGCCGAGATGCAGAAGGCCGAGATCGTGCGAGGATTCAACGTCGGCCGGGACGATGCGGTGATCCTGTCGCGTGCTGGCAGCACCGGCGTTAGCCTGCATTCTTCAAGCCAATTCCCGGATCAGAGACAGCGCGTGTTGATCGAGCTCCAGTTGCCGTTGGATATCGTCAAACGCATGCAGTTCTTCGGTCGAGTGAACCGACGTGGTCAGGTCAACTCGCCGATCATCGAGACCTTGTCGACGGGGCTCGTCGGCCAAGCCCGCCCAATCGCGATGGCAAATGCCAAGCTGCGCAAGCTCTCAGCCAACACCACAGCAAACCAGGACAACGCATCCCTTGATGTGAACGTCCCGGACTTCTTGAACGAGGTCGGTGACCAAGTCGCTGCAAGGTACTTGGAGTCTAATCCGGACGTCGCACGACGACTGGATATTGACTTGGAGAAGGATGAGGACCGGGAGGTGTCCTACTTCATCAACAAGTTGACGTCGCGTCTTGTGATGTTGAGCGTGGATGAGCAGGAGAACATCTATGCAGCGCTCACGTCGGAGTACTCGCGGCTGATCCAAGAGATGGACGAGAAGGGGATCAACCCGCTCAAGTCCAGAGAGCTCGACATTCGGGCCGTGGAGATAGGACGGTCAGTGTATGAGACCGGCGATGCGGCGAGTCTGTCCGTATTCAATCAGCCGGTATTCTTGAAGACGATGACGTACCAGGTGGTTCGCGATCCATTGCGTAGCGATACCGTGCGTGCTGTCGTGGAGGCGAGTTCGCAAATGATGGTTGCCGGCGCGGACGGCGAGGACGCCACAGAAGTACCGATGTCGGAGGTATTGCGTAGGATCTCGGACCGCTTGGCCGACCAATTGCAAAGCGCCCTCTGGCGCGCCTTGCCTGAGAAATTCAAGGACGTTGAGGCGGCGTTGAACGATGCCGAACCCAATGCTGTCAAGAAGACCAAGAGTCGTTACGACTTCATTGCGGGCATGCTTCGTGAGCTGGATGTTGGGCTCCTGACGCGTTTCACTGATAACCATGGTGAGGCAAAGTTAGGCGTCATATGTGGCATTCGGCTACCACAAAAAGCTACTCAGGCATCGCAGCTCAGTGCCTACAGCCTGCGTATTGCCGTGCCGGGGCAAGACCGATTGATTGAACGCAGCTTCTTCGGTCTTCGGGAAGATGGTGAATTTCGACTGATGCCACGGTCGTATCAAACGACGACTGTAATGGAGGAGTTTGACGCTTCCCCGGCAGGCGTAGAGACGGTGGTGCGCCATGTGCTGGACGGCAATCTCTTTAAAGCGGCACAGCTCGCCGCGCAGCATCGGCTCGGATCGTCGGTCGTCTACACCGACAGCGAGGGAATGCGCCACCGGGGCGTCCTGCTGTCTCAAGGGGTGGATCTCCGTGCCCTTCAGACGCTGCCCATTCGCCTGGATACACCGAGGCTTGTCAGGGAGGTCCTTGAGCGAGATGCCGGGCTTCGTCTGTCCAGCTCAAGTGGTGCAGAGGCGACAGGCGAACACGACACCATGTTGTACCGGAATGGACCAGAGATGGTCATTCAGTGCCCGGGGACGCGCTCCAGGGGTGGGTCTGTATTTGCCAATGAAGCCGTGACAAGCGTCGTGGGCGAGTTCTCCGGTAGTCGCAGTGTAATGGTTGCGCGCTTCAGGCCGGAGAGGCTGGAGGAGCTGGTCGATGTCCTGTATCGGAACGGTCTCTCCTTCTACGCCCCAGCCCGCAACCGGGAGCTCGTGAACCAGGTCCGTCAGGAGACTTACAACAATGAAAGTTCTGTGCGAAAATCTAATGAAAGCGACTATGTGTCGCTGTCCGCGTAGGGAGGCGACATGAATCACTTTCATCTGTTGGAAGAGCGCGTGCCCTCCCTTGCCGCCTGGGGGCAGGAAAGGCCATATCTCCGCCTGACCTCGCGAATCGCCGGGGGACCTGGCGCGGACGCGGATGTGGCTCTGGAAGATGACGGCGACCTTACGGTGGCCGTCACCGAGTATGACGCGGGAGGCGGGCGCGCCGCCGTATGCGGCGCCCGTTTCGACCAGGGCGGGCGAATGACGGCTTGGGGGCAGACCCTTTCACAGGCACAGGAGCCCCAAGCCGTGACAGAGCACCTGGCTTTGCTAGCCGAGTGCTTGACCGGCATGGAAGAGACCGGCCCGTGAAGCTGGCTCTATCTAGCAGGCCTCGGCTGTCAAAGCACTCAGGACTTCGCCTTCCGACTGGCCTTCTTGGTGCTTTTCCCTGCCGCCGGCGCGGCTGCCGGTGCCGGCGGCGACTTCCCGCCTGGACCGGGCGGGTAACCAAATTCCTGCTTCATGTACTTCCGGAACAGCGCAGCGCTGATCTTGATCTGCATGGTTTTGGCGAAGCGATCGTTGATTTCCCGGAAGGGGACCTTCGCCTCGACAAGCTTTTCCAGTGCCGGCCTGACGCGCGTCAGCTCCTGCAGGACACGGGGAGGGAAGCCCGCGGATCGTTCAGAAATCATGTTGTTGACGATGCTCCACTCGGCCGGAGTAGGGCCTTGGGGGTCATGTGCGGCCATGGCGTTGTGCTCTATTTGAATGATCAAAAGGAACCTCGCAATCGCTTGCCAGGCCTGCGGATGATATCAAAACGAAAGTGCCTTCAACCTGACAGGTGGAACAATGGCTGAACTCGAATACACGTTTGTTGCCGAAAAGCCCAAGCTCGGGCGCGCTATCGCAGAAGAGCTGGCGATCCGGTCGCCCGTCATCGAGCGCGGCGAGAACTTCATGAAGGGGCGGGACTGGGCCGTATGTTGGGCCCGGGGCCACATCTACGAGTTGGAAGAGCCGGAGTACTACATCAAGAAGGCGCATCCGAACCTGGTCCTCGGTGCCAACGGCAAGCCTCGTTGGGACCGGGCCCACCTTCCTGTTTTGCCCGGGCCCACTGAGTTCAAGCTGCGCCCAACTGAAAGGCAGTTCCTGCCTGCGATCAGAAAGCTGCTTGGCGCGTGCCGCACCGTGGTGCATGCCGGTGACCCGGACCGAGAGGGTCAACTTGTAGTTGACGAGATCCTTGAGGAAATGGGCAATCGCAAACCAGTGAAGCGCTTCCTCAGCTCAGGGCTTGATGAGATTTCAGTTCGGGCGGGCTTGGCGGCCATGCGTGACAACTCCGAGTTCGCGCGACAGTCGAGTGCGGCTAGGGCACGTTCCCGTGCCGACTGGGTCGTGGGTATGAACATGACCAGGGGTCTCACCCTGCGCGCTCAGGACTGTGGCTTCAAGGGATTCATCCCATTCGGTCGAGTACAAACGGCCGTACTCAGCCTGATCGCGATGCGAGAGCGCGAAATTCAGGCCTTCAGGCCGACCGACTACTTCGCGCTTACTGCTTCCATTGGCGTTGCTGGCGGCCAGTTCACGGCCAAATGGCAGCCTTCGGCCTCGCAGGCTGGACTTGATGCGGACGGTCGCTTGCTGGACCACAACATTGCACGGGTCCTTCAGCAGAAGGTGAACGGGCAGACAGGGACCATTGCGGCATACGAGGACGTGGAAAAGCAGCAAAAAGCGCCTTTGCCATTCTCGCTTGCTCAGCTCCAGATGCGTGCGTCGAAAAGGTTCGGCTACAAGTCGGAAGAGACGCTTAAGGCGGTCCAATCGCTTTACGATCAGAAGTTCGTGTCGTATCCCCGCACCGGGTCGCAGCACCTTCCTTCAGGGCTGCTTGAGCACGCTCCGGCCACTCTCGCGATCGCGCAAAAGGCGCTGGGTTTGTCCCAGGATGTCATTGATCAAGTAAACCCGCGCATGAAGTCGCAAGCATGGAACGACGGGAAGGTGAAAGGGCATCATGGGCTCGTGCCATTGACCAAGGAGCCTGAGCTCAGCGCTCTTTCGCGCATTGAACGTGACATTTACCAGGAGATCTGCCGACGGTACGTCGCGCAGTTCTTGCCCGAGCGCACCCTCCGTAGCGTGACAGCTACGGCGGAAGTGGCTGGTGAGTACTTCAAAGCCACCGGGAGCACGACAATCGTCCCTGGCTGGAAGGCTCTCTATGGCGATGAGCGGGAGCCAGGCGAAGAGAATAGCATCCTCCCTGCGATGAAAAAGGGTGAGCCGGCGAAGTGCAGTGGGCTGGACATCGTGGCGAAGAAGACGGAGCCGCCCAAGCGCTTTACGGACTCCTCGTTGACCTACGCCATGCTTCACGTTGAAGAGTACGTCAGCGATCCACGCTTGAAGGAGGTTTTCAAGAGGATGCGACTGGACAAGTCGACGGATGAGGATGTCGGCGGCATCGGCACCCCTGCGACCAGGCACACGTTCGTTCCCAAGCTTGAATCGAGTGGCTTGGTGACCGTGCAGAAGCCGGTTGGAAAGTCGAAAGAGAATACCTATCACCCAACAGCAACGGCTATGGCGCTTGTCGACGCATTGCCGCCGGATCTTGGCCGTCCTGATACGACCGCGATGTGGGAGTCGGTATTTGAGAAGATCGAGCAAGGTGGGACTACGGAAAACGACTTCCTCAAGGTGCTCGGCAACTGGGTCGGGAAACGACTGGGGGATCTGGATGTCGCGCAGCTGGAGCTTCCGCCGCTGGATCGGCCCCAGGGTAAGGTCACCAGCTCGCGTGGCGGATCGAGAAGCGGCGGGCGAACTAGCTCTGGTGTAGGCGCGAGCCGGCCTTCCCACCGCGCTTAAGAGCCGGCGCCATGACGCTTTCCGAACTCCAGAGCCTCGTGATATGGCCCTCATTTCTACCTGTGTTGCCGGTGTCAGCGGGCGGGGGGTACCACGAGGCATTGTTGAGGACGTCCCACCCGGCCGGCCACATTGCCGTAATCCAAGCCGCTGAGTGGGCCGAGACCATCTGGCAATTGGATGTCCGAATGCTACGGGTTGCACTGGGTGTCCTGGCGCAAACGCGACCTGCGCTTCGGATCGGGGTAAACGTGAGTGCAGTGACGGTGCAAAGGCACTCTGATGTGTGGTTAGCCGAGCTGGCGCGGTGGCGACAGCACGCCACCAGGATTGTTGTCGAGTTGACCGAGACTGCGGAGCATACAATTCCTGGCGAGACGATTCGGTTTGTGGCTGCGTGCCGAGCTATGGGCGCCAAAATTGCCATTGATGACTACGACACTGGATCTTTCGATGACGAGCTGGTGGCGGCGCTGCGACCAGACTTCATCAAGCTGGGGAACGTGTGGAAAGGTTCCTCGGGGGGCCAGGAAGAGCGTGTTCTGTTGGCGGCGGTCCGATGTCTGGACAGGATGCATTGCGGCAACGTGGTGGTGGAATGGGTTGATAGCGAGGAGAAACGTTCTGCTGCCAAGGTGGTCGGTGTCACCCATATGCAAGGGTCTTGTGTGGCCAGACATATGGATCTGGATGGCATAAAGCGTCTATTTGGAGACACGAAGGCCCATCATTCGGCGGCGTAGTGGGGGGGATTGGGACTTGTGTAGGTGATGGGTGATGTTGGCGAGGAGCGAGAGGTGCCCGGCAGTGGAGCGCTCGTTTGGCTGTCGAAAGGACGTTCCTTTTGTGACGTCAGGACTGGCGATCATCTGGGTGGCGGGTGTTTATTCGTCGGCGGGTAGTTTCTGGCGACCGTGCATCTTTCATCGGGAGATATCTGTTCTGTTGGTGCCGTGATACGTGCCATTTGGTTCGCACGACTGTGGTTTGTAGTGGTCAGTTTCCTATTCGGGTGGCAAAAAGCAGGAGCCTGATGGTGATGGGTGTTGTGGTCGATAAGCGAGAAAAGCATCCAGCAGGAGCCCAGCTCACTTCGTTCTGCCACCGAAATGCGGGGATCTGGTTGGCAAAGAGATTTGGTGGCGAATAGCTCTTATCTGGCCGCCAAGAGCGTGGCCCATGTGGCACTGCACGTGTGGCGGCGAAATAACTTGCTTTGAGGTCGTGCGAGGGAGGTATCGTGCTCGGTATCAGTAGTTGTTTGCCGAACAAATACCGATGTTTCGCGACCTGAATTCATGAGTGCGTCCACGAGCAACGCAGTGTGGCGCCGTGAGGTAAAGCCCCGCAGGTTTGGGGCGGGAACAGGTGGTTCTATCCAGGCGCCAAAATGGCTTTTGGGGCAGGTGGAGCTTACGTGTCGGGTGATGTTTGAGGTGATTGGATGACCAAGTTGGATACGCTGGAATCGGTAAGTGCTGCCCTTCGAGACGGCGAAAAATTGGTTCTTGTTTCGTCAGCGATGGGAGGTGGTTGTTGGCATCTAGAGCCATCGCTGCGGGAAGTCGAAATGGGGGCGGCTGAGCTGGCGGTACAGCAGGATTTTGTTGTCACAGATGATGACCAAGTCGGGCGGCTGTATTGGGTATTCCGTGATCGTATGGCCTGCGATGAAGCCAACTCTGATGCTTCGATCAACAAGTCGCCCTTCATTGCGCCGCCCAGAGCGCGCCTCTCAAAAGCTGAACGAGACGCAAGGCGTGCGTCGCGGCGATTGGAGCGGGAGTTGGCCAGGGAGGAGGGCAGGCGGATTGGACCCGTGCCCATCTAGGGCGCCGTCCCGGGACCTCGCGCACCTCCCAGTCGTCACGTTTAGTTTGGAATAAGAGCGGTGAGTTGCGGCGGTAGTCGGAAAATGTTGCCGATACTGCAATGAAAGTCATATCATGATGCCTCTCCTGAGGGTACACCGCGATCATGAGCACGATTACCCAGCTGCACCCCAAGCCTCCCGTGGCAGTGAGCCCCCGCCCCAGCCCCACGGAAACCGCGCCCACCGGTGAAGCGGCGCCTGAGTGGATTTCATCGCCGCCGGCACAGGCCGGATTGTTGGCTAGTCTGGTTGTGGAAGACGCGGATGACAAAGATGTCGTCGAGTTCCAGGACATGCCGCCGGAGCCCCCCGCCGATTCGGGCGAGGCTCATGCCGACACCTGGATCGTTGAACGGTACCTTGGGAATAGCAAGTGGGAGGAGGTGCTTCGATGCGACACGGCGCTTGAAGCGGATGCTGCCTTCTCTGTAGATCAACAGCGTCGAATTCGTGGTGTTTCCGATGGCGAAGTCGCCGCGCAGTACACGGCTTCTGAAGGATATGCGGCGGGCAAGTTGTTCTCCCCCCGGTTCGAGGCTGAGCTGGCCGTTGAGGCTGCTGATCGCGCCGCGGTCAATCAAAGCGATTTGGACGGCGTTCCGTTGCCGGATGCGGTGAAGAAGGATGTCCCTGCCGCTCTTGCAGCGTGGGAGGCTCAAGTGTCGGCCTTCCGGTCGTCCGACTTGGTGAGCGAAGACAAGAGCCTGGCCCGGTCGGCTGCTGAGCAGTGGACACAGTTGGTGCTGCGTGCGACACAGCTTGATGCGGTCTATGACGGCGTCGAGGAAATTGCCAAGGAGCGCCTGCCGCGGAAGCTTGCGAGCAAGATGCAGTTGGAGCTCGAAGTGGCGCGGGCAAAAGACGAGGTAGCGACGAAAGTGGCGGCCATGGGTGGCGCCGAGGTCAGCGGGGGCGATGCTGGCGAGCCAACGTGGCACGGTGCGGGCGGTGGCGGTGGCGGTGGCGTAATCGATGCGCTCGTCAAGGCGCCGTTCACTGCACTGAGCGCTGGTGGAAGCATGGTGCTTCAGGGCCTGCGCGCCGCCCAGAGCGCAGCCGGAAGCGTTGTCGACCGCCGGCGTCGTAACGCCTTCGATGTACTTGGCACGCAGGTGCATTCGGTCGAGCAGACCATTGCTGACGACGCTACTTGGCTTCGTAGCCACGGACTGGGCCAGATCGCTGACGAACTGAAGGCGAGCGGCCTGGCGCCGTCTGCAGCAGTCGGTGAAATGAAGCGCGGCGGCAAGCTTGAGCGCTTGGGCCTGCAGCTGAATGGCATGATGCTCGAACCCGAAGTGAATGAGCGCGTCCAACGCCTGCAGAAGGGTCTGGCTGAGCTTCATGAGAAGGCAGATCGCTACGCGAAGGCGGGAGCAGCGATCGACAGAGACCCTTCCGATCTGCTGGACCCGGTGATGGATCGCCTGAAGGACAGCGTTGGTGATCTGCCAGTGGCCGACAAGGATGGGGCGTTCAGCCATATGGGTGAAAAGCTCCAGGAAATCACCGAGAAGATCCGTGAGCTGGTCGAGCGGTTGATGAGCAAGTTCATGCCGCGTGGACCGTAGCGGGAGGGATGGTGGCCGGTGAGGATCGTGCATCCGCTGTGACTTCCTTGGAGGTCATTGAGGTCAATTCCAGGGTAGCCAACCGCATCTGCGCCGCGGTATGCGCATGGGACCGTGAGGTTGATGCACGGCGCGGCTCAATTTTTGTAGGGGGCCGCAAATGAAAGATCTGTACGTGATCGAAGCAGTCGGCAAGATCAAGGCCTTGGCAGCAACATTGCGGGGCTTGGGTATCGATGCAGAGGTTGTGGCCACCCTGGGACATCTGTATGAGAATCCGCGCCAGCTACATCCTGTGGGCGTCGAAATCGATGGGTCCGGCGCGTATGCAGAGACCCTGCGATATCCCGGCAAGCCAGCTGCCCGTGCGTTCCTAGAGAAGGCAATACGCCGAGCCAATCGGTTGGTACTGGCTACAGATATCGACCAGGAGGGCCATGCAATCGCCAACGATGTGGCTGACTTGGCACACCGTTTGGGGTTCGCCGGCCCCATCTTGCGCTTGACCGTGGCCGCTCTTGACTCTGTAAGTGTGGCCCATGGTCTCAGGGAGCTAAGGCCGTGGACGCCTGGCGCGGGTATCGCCGGCATAGGCCGTCGCATCGCCGACAGGCTTATCGCCTCATCCTGCAGTGATCCCGGGAACGGTGTGTTTGTAGGAAGAGTTCAGACCGCCCTCCTAAGCCTGTGCTATCAGGGCGCTGTCAGGCGCCGGGTATTGACCATGTCGGTTGGGGCAGAGGATGGCGGAAGGCCCTTCAGCGTGTCGCTGGAAGCGCCCGCAGGTGTTGCGGATGCTGAGCTGCGGTCGCTTCATCAGACTGTTGGCCTGGCAACGGTTGTCGATACTGCCATTGAGCCGGTGTCTCTTCCCTTGAATGGGGCGGCGGCGCTTCTTGATATTGAAGCTGAGTTGGGCATATCGATCGCAGATGCGGCCGAGCTACTCCAGGATCTTTATGAAGGAGGCGAACTTAGCTATCCACGTACGGCAATGCGTGCGTTCACTGGCCTCGGGGCGGATGCAGTGCATAGACTCGCGTCGCTACGAGGGGTCATCAGCTTCCAACGAAACAGTGTCCCCTTGCTGCAGCCGGGAGAGGGCCCGCACGAGGCTTTGCGGGTACTTGAGGAACGTTTGCAGCTGCAAAAGCCTATTCAGCTGCGTGCAACCGTTTCGGAGCAGGTGCTGGCATTGGTCGGCCGCCGCAGCGTTGAGTCCGGCATTACGGTGCCAGTGCAGACAGGCTTTGTGCCTGGACTGCCTTCCTGGGCAACGAATGTAAGGGTGGCCAGAGCCTCGCCAGGTGCGCGTGTCCCCTGGGCGGTTCGGGCGAGCGACGCTGTTCGCATCAGGGAGCGATCGCCTCAGGGGGCGCTTGTGGCGGCCATGGTGGAGCACGGCATAGGCCGGCCGAGCACGTACGCCCCCCACGCGGTACGGCTCGTGGAATCTGGGTTGGTGGATGCCAGGATGGGGCCGACAGCCGCCGGCCTTAAGGTGCTGGAGGCGGCGCCAGCGGGGCTGCGAGATGTGCGGCGCGCACCTGAGGTGGAACTGTGCCTGGACCGCGCAAAGTCAGTTGCAGAAGCGGTAACGAACGTATTCAAGGTGCTGGGGCTGCAGGACCCCGCGCTCGTGGTCGCTAACAAGAACATGCCTGGAAACGCAGCTGCGGCTCCCGATCGACGTCAGGAAGGGCACGTAGAGCAAATCGATCAGGAGGATGAGGATGTTCCGGCATATCGATTGCCCTCCTAAGGTCAGGTCAGCGCTGACCAGGTGCACAGGCGTCAGCGGGCGGCTGATGCAGGCGGTGGTTGCACTGACGCCACGCCAGCGGCTGGCGTGTGTTGCTGCGCTGGTGGTGTGTGGCGGGCTGGCAATCTGGGCGGTATGCGCTGACCATTCCCGAGCGCTTACCAAGACTGAGATTGCACGGGTGATTGAGTGGGTAGGGTCGACCCAGTCAGAGGCAGTAAGAGCAGCCTTTGAGCGCCGGTACGCCGACGGGCAGCTGACCCTAGACGAGCTTGGAGAGATCTCGGAGCTCTCGAAAGGCGCTTCGCTTCCGCGCGGGCTGTATCAACCCGTTGTTCTGGACCGCTGAACCGGGGCAGGCCGATGTAGTGGGAGCAAGCGGGCAGAGACGTATCGGCTGCCCGTTGCACTATGGGGCGCACGATATGTTGTGGTATCAGGACCGACTATTGTTGTACTATGAGCACACAATAGGAGCGTGACATGACGACCGAGCTTACCCGCTACTCCCATTTTGAAAGCCTGATGATCACCATCGCGGGTCTGACGGGATGGCAGTTTCGAGATGGCGGTGACGTAGTACCCGCCGAGCTGGTGTTCAACAGTGAGACGTACGCTCCGGGTCTGCTTCGGGTGGCTCAGCAAGAGCTGGAGTCCCGTGGCATGGCCCTTGACCTGGGCCTGAGTTTCCAGCGAGACCCGGACGCCGTGTTGGGTGCGTCGGTTGTCTTTGCCGAAGCAGGTCAGGAAAGCGATATCGCTGCGCAGATGTGGCGCCTGCTCTTGACGCAACAGGTGGTAGAGAGTCTCACCTTGGTTGACGGGGCATTCGACCTGGCGCTGTTGCATCACGTATTCGAGGCCGACCTCATCCCCGAGGTGGCTTGATCATGTCAAAGATTCGCAGGCTGGCCGCTCTAGATAATGCCGCGCACGGCTCTTCGCCGGCGCAGACTGCTGGCTCTGCTGAAACGACGGTTGTCACTGCGGCCCCTGGCGCCTTCGACGACGCGAGTGATCCGAGCGTTTTTCTGGACATGGGCAGCCCGTTGCCGGATTCGGCTGCAATGGCCCCGGATGCCAGCGCAGACCGTGAAGAGCATCCCCCAGAGCAGCAGGTGACCATTACCGGTGACTCGTTCGAGCCGCCGGCAGCAGAGGCCGCCGGCGAGCAGGGGGATAACGCTCAATCTGCTGAGCCCCTGGTGGTAGCGCAGAGGGCGGAACTGCTCGATACGCTCGCCTCGCTCGGGCCCATTTTCCGGGCAGCTGCCATCTTTCCTGGACCAGATGCCCCCCAGGAGCGAACGCTGCAGGTCATCCAGTTGTTGTCGCGCGATGCCGTGATGCTCGCGAACATGGTGGCGAGCGAGACTGATCCTCTGGAAATCGACCAACGGTGGCGCCGGAGGCGTGCTGGGACGCTGACGAGCGAGCTGGTAGCCAACCATTGGATCTCCACAATCATCAGTCAAGGCGGAATGTCGTCGGTTGACGCGTGGCCGCTGCAGTGGCGTCCCAAGCTGGCCGCTGCAATCTCCACTGTCATTGACCAGGTCAGCAGCGCACCCATCGCAGACGCGACGACTGCTTCGGCGTCGGCCGCGATCTTCGCCTTGGCGCCGCTGGTTCTGGACCTGCAGCGCTTCGCTGATGTGATCCATGCCAGCGTCCCGAGCTTCATGGTGGATGCTGACACCGCCGCTGCGCTGGTTGGCGCGGTAGTGGGTGAGGAGGTTCAAGCCGCCACGTTGCGCCTTGAACCGCTACTGCCGGGCCTTACCCGGCTGGAAATTGGCTGCGAGCTGATGGCGCAGGTGGGGCCAATGGCCTTAGCCGCGTGGGAAGGCGCTCGCGGCGAGGTGCTGGACCGGTTGAAGGATGTTGTGACACCTGAAGAAGCCCACGAGCTGCTGGCGGACCCCTCGCTTTGCAACGGCGTCCCAGTCGATCGGGTCATCGAGCGCTTGCGCCCCATGGTCCGGAGGCTGGTCGGTGCAACGGTCTACTCGGCAAAGATGGTGGGAGGGAGCCAGTGACAGATAAGGATCAGGAGAAGGCCGGTCGCCGATTCGGCCGTACGCGGACCGCGTTGCGCAAGGTGGGCGGACTCTACGTCTATAGCTTGCTGGGAGACGTTCCGGGGGAGATCAATCGCAAGCGCGCATTGTGGAAAGCTCTGCACGACATGGCGACGGGCAAGCGTCGTACGCGCTCGGAGTCCTTCGAGCACGCCGTACGACGCAAGGGCGCCGATTCAGAAGCGCTCGCGGCGCGGGCCAGTACGTTGGGTTGGATGTCCGCCCTGTACTTTACGGTTGCCGTTGTCGCATTCGTGATGCTCCTGGCCTCGCCTTGGGTGGCAAAGCCGTTTTCCCAGTTCTTGATGTCGCTCGGCGTGTTTGCGATGTGCCTTGCAAAGGGCCTTGCGGCGCGATTCAGGATGTTCCAGATCCGCGAGCGGAAGTTGATCGGATTCCGTGACTGGCTTGAGCGGGGCCGGCAGTGATCGACGCCGCTTACGTGATTGAGACGCAGGCAACGTGCATTGCTCAGGCGTCCCAGGCCTATGGCGTGGAACGGTCAGATATTGTTGCCGAAATCAGGCTTCGCGCTGGCGGAAGAGGCAAGATCGTGCAGCTGCCAAATGGCAGTTATGAAGTCGGCGTAATGCGCATTCCCAGTGAAGCTCTGCCGGCGCTAACCGGGTATGGGATTGATCCCAGCCGTCTGCTAGTGGATGACTGCCTCGGCATCCAGGTGGGCACCTACATGCTCCGGTTGCGACAGATCCAGATGGCGAGTCAGTCGCTCACTTCGGGTGTCCGTGAGCTTGGCGATAGGGCCGCATGCGTTCGTACCGCCGCTACACGCTACAAGGTTCCTGAGGACCTGATCTGGACGATCCTGAAGACCGAGGGCGGCACCACGGGGAAGGTGTCCCGCAACAGCAACGGCACTTTCGATATGGGCGAGATGCAGATCAACACTGTGCACCTGCGGAGCCCGCCATATCAGTTCGAGAGCCGTGGAATCACCCGGGAGATGCTGGTGAACAACCAGTGCCTCAACATCCAAGTGGGCACGTACATGCTGGCCTATGAGATCGCTCGGGCGCCGTCGTTCTGGAAGGGAGTTACCAACTACCACTCCCGTACGCCGCACAAGGCCGCGGCATATTTGGGCAAGGTTCTCAGGAATCTTGCGTCCGTGCAGCAGGAGACGCAACGTTGAGCGCGAAGAATATTCGCCCTGAGAACCAAGATCTATGGCCGGTCGGTTGGATGGCTGCTATCGGTCTCTGCGTCCTCGCGTGGTGGAAGTTTCATGCCGAGATTTCGATGGCGGTAATGTGGTTGCGGTATGCCGAGGGTCACCTCCTTTGGTTCGACCCCGAAGGACGGGAGATGCTCTCGCGGTGGCTGACGAAGACGGCAGCCGAGGATGCAACGCTGGGTGAGCTGTTCCGGAGCGGGGACGTGGTCGGGTACACGTTGCGTTGGCCTACCCTCGCGATTGTTGTAGCAATCTTTGGTTGGCTGGTCCTCAAGTCTCCTGCTCGGACATCCAGATACGCCCACAAGTACGACATGAAGGGGCTGGCCGACGCCGAGGCAGACTCGTATCCAGCGATCAAGCCAGCCATCTCCCTGGACCTGATCAGCATCCCCCTGGACGACCCGATCAACGGCATGCGCCAGGACGGTCGAATGTACTGCAGGCGATACGGTCTGGTCCTTCCGTCGTGGACTGAGATCAAGTCGGTGCCGGATGAAGCGAGGGCGCTTGATGACGGGCGATATCTGCTTGCTGAGAAGACCGAAGCGGTGTTGGCAAAGCAGCTTGGAAAACCGTGGCGAGGTACATCTGAACTTCTTGCCTACGAACGAGCGCTATTTGCTGCCTTCGTCGCACAGTTGAATCACGATGCTGAGACCGCGCTAACGATCATTGAGGGACTTGCTGAAGCGTGGGCGAATGCGTACGCAAAGAAGGACCCGTCCTTGCTCACAACACCCCAGGTCGATGAGGTGCTGGCGCAGCACGGCGATGGAGAAGGGCTGCGAAAGCTGGTAGGCCAGCATCACCACGTGCGATGCGTACTGATGCGCATCCTCGATGAGTGTCGCAAGAACGGCTCGCTGCCGCCGGGCTGGTTCCGCTGGCTGAAGATGGCGGATCGAGTGACTTGGTACGCGCTCAATGACATGGGATTGGATGTTGCCAGCGTTGAAGCGTGCGGCATCCGATCGCACTACCAGGCAGAGCGGATGGCAAACCAGGCCATCGAGACGCCAATGGTAGGTCCCGCAGTTGACGGGCTGATCGACTATCTCAATACATATGCCGACGATGAGGCGCCTTGACATGCTCGAAGAAGTAAACAACGGAAAGCTCGCGGCACAGCTGTTGCGAAAGCACATCGCGCTGCACATGACCTTCCCCAGCCCGCATTGGGAGGTCGCCCCTGATGAAGTGTCGTTTAACGTAGGCGCCTTCACTGCAGCTCTTCTTCCAGCCATTGAGTGGCTGGTCGACACGTCGACCTACGACAAGTACTTTCTGCCCGCAGACACCGGCACTCAACGCGCTGACGAAGGTCCCAACCTGGATGCAGCGAGAGCAGTTCTTGATGCTCTGTTCTGTGGCAGGCGTCTGGACAAGCTTGTCTCGGAAGATGTACTTCCGGAAGCGGCTGGCTGTGATCTTAAGCGCGAGCTGTCGAGAATGGGTTCGACGGGACACGATGCGCTGGACAGATGTCTGGCGGCGATGCTTGAACGCGTGCTGAGTGACCTAAGCTTGGGCTCGCTCGATAGTACGATGTCCTCGTTGAGCGATTTGGTGGAGAGCCATGTTCATCACGCATCGCTATCTGATTCGCATGCTGGTCCTACTGTCGGGGGAGATCCTTGGGTCAACTTGAAGCGCAAGCTGGCGAAAACGGGCTCAGCGGGACACGTACCAACGGACCATCTGAGCCCACGGGGTAAAGCGGTTCTGCCGCGGGGCAAGGTCGCGATGAAGTTCGGGATATGGAAGCATGCTGTTGGAGTTGCCGCCCTTGCTGGTCTTCGGTGGCTTGTCCATCAAGCCGCCGAGATCCGCGGCGAACTTCAGCGCGCTACACGGCCTCCAGTCAAAGTGCGCTGGATGGAGGGTAATGCCCTTGGCATCCAGTTGAGCGCCCAGCACGGTGGTGGGTTCGTCGTGGTGCCGATGGCCAGTGGCGCGATGGCGGATGTGATGTCCGTAGAGTCTGGCCGGAGCGGGCACTCGCACACCGTCAACATCTTCCGCCAGTCCTCAAGAGGCGGGCAGCTGCTGCGTGATCGCGCCTGGTCAATTGACGTGAAGGATGCATCCACAGCGAAATTCGTGATGGCTAGGCTGGTGGCCGGCTACACGCGAGGTAGAAGCGGGAGTCGTGCGTTGCGCAACATGATGCTGGCGGCAGTGGCACTGGTCGCAATCCTGGCTGCGGTGACAGCCTCCCGGCCGGGCCAGTCTTCGTCGCCGGTCCCTGAGGCGCAGGCGAGCGCGCAAGACCCCATGGCTGCCGCCTTGGCGGCGACCTCCTTCAATGCGGAGGGCGGCCTGCCGCCGGAGCTCATGGCGCAGATCCTCGCCGGTGCGCAGCAGGCGCAGGCGGGCACGGAGAGCACGGAGAGCACGGGCGGGGTTGCGTCGGATATCGAGCATGAGTCAGCAAGCATGTTCCAGAGCAGGATGCATGCAGGTGGGCCGCCTCAAGTGCCGGAGGAGGACGTGGATATGAACTCATTCGGGCTCGGACGAACCATTGCTGGATGCGATCCCAGTTTGAAGTTCAAGGTCGGTGCCGAGCAATGAGCGCCGGGCGTAGTCGCGAGCACGCCTTTCAGGTCGCCCCACAGACAGGGGAGAAGTAACGATGGCTGGTGATCAGATCCAGGGCGTATCACGCAAGCAGGAGGTGCAGCGCGCTCGCATCATGCGTGACACGCGTCAGCTAAGCGAGCAGATACTGGATCTGCTGGGCCGGTTAGAGGTTACCTTAGGGCTCGCGCTCCTTGTCATCGCATTTACCATCGCTATCCCGGCTCTCTTCGATGTCATGCTCCTTGTGACCGTCGCATACGTGCCGATCGTGTTTCGTCGCAGAGTCGACATTCCGTTTCGGAAAAGAAAAGCGCTTGGTGAGATCGATCATGCTGATCTGCATCCTGGCACTGGCAAGCCGCAGCGCGGCCGCGGCATTGCCTTCATCGGCAATCGGAAAGAGGACGGGCTTGAAATCTGGGGCGCGAACGAAGACATGCGTACGCATGTCTTCGTGCTCGGCTCGACTGGCGCGGGCAAGACGGAGGGCCTGACCTCCCTTGCCATGAACGCTCTGAACTGGTGCTCCGGCTTTGCCTATACGGATGGCAAGGGTGATGTGAACCTCTGGGGCAAGATCTTCAGCTGCGTTCGCCAGTACGGCCGCGAAGACGACCTGCTGGTCATCAACTACATGACCGGCAACTCTGACACCAAGCTCAAGCGGACTGACAAGCTCAGCAACACCTACAACCCCTTCATGGTGGGTAACGCCGAGAGCCTCATCCAGCTGCTGGTTAGCCTCATGGACGCGTCTGACGGCAAGGGCGACATGTGGAAGGGCCGAGCCATCAGCTTCATTTCGGTGATCATGCCTGCCTTGGTCGACCTGCGTGACCAGGATCGGTTGATGCTGCATATCGGTGCAATTCGTGCGGCCATGCCGTTCCCGAAGTACTGGGAGCTGATGATGGACCCGCATATCAGCGACCGCTCGCGAGACCAGATGCGGGCCTTCCTCTACGACGTGCCAGGCTTCAAGCCTGACAAGGCCGAGGCTCAGGCCGGCACGTTCCTGGAGCAGTTCGGCTACCAGCAGATGCAGTTCACGCGCATCCTTTCGTCGCTGGCCGATACGTATGGCCACATCTATCAGACGCCAGCGGGTGAAATCAACTTCAAGGATGTCGTCACGAATCGGCGCATCCTGCTTGTGCTGCTGCCTGCACTGGAAAAGTCCCGCCCTGAGCTTGCGAACCTGGGCAAAATCATCGTCGCTGCCATGAAGGGGATGATGGGTGGCGAGCTGGGCAGCAAGCTTGAAGGTACGAAACGAGAGCTCCTGGACTCGCGAACCACCAACGCCCCGACGCCATTCATCGCGATCTTCGACGAGTTCGGCTACTACATGCCAGAGGATGCCGCTCTGATGTGGGCGCAGGCCCGATCGCTTGGCTTCTGCCTGATCGCCGCCGGCCAGGATTTGCAGGCGTTCTACCGGACGTCAAAGGAGGAGACGCTCGCCATTGTCTCCAACTCTAACGTCAAGATTTTCGGCAAGTTGGAAGATCCCAACGAGACCTACGATCTCTTCGAGAAGCGCGCTGGCGAGGCTTGGGTCTCCGAGCTGGACTCGTATGACCAGGATACCGAAAGCTATGTCGGGGGCTACCGGCCAGGTACCGGTGCGCGGCACACGCGCAGCAAGCGCGTGGATATGCAGGACATGGTGGAGCAGATTGAAGGTGAAGTGCACATCCTTGTGAAGTCCGACATCATCCGTGCACGGATGTTCTATGCGGTTCCGGATAAAGCCAAGCACTACAAGCTCAACCACTTCATCAAGGTGTTGCCGCACTCCGAGGCAGACATCAAAAAGCGGCTGGTAGATACGCAGGCGCTTCTCAAATCGCTGATGCAGTATCCGCTCGCCGACCAGGCCGTTGATCCGGACCATGTGCTTGGCGCCGTTGAGCGGGCGATTGCTGGGCCTCGCATCCAGTCGTACAGCACCGGGCGTCAGGGAGCTGAGATCGGCATCGCCATGTTCGTGGCTGCGCGGCGGGCGCTTCAGGCGCCCGCGGCGGTCGACGTCGGCGAGACAGGCGGTGCCGGCGGTGCGGGCGGGCATCAGCACACCATGGAGCCCTCTGCCGATGCCGCCGTCGAACCCGCTGTTGCCGTGTCCGTGGCCTCTCTCATTGAGCCTGGTGCTCCGGAGGAGGATGTGGTCTTTGACGGCGCCCAGCTGGACTCCTACTCGGTGTTCGGCCCGCAGGCGGGCGGCCTTGCGACCACCGATGAAGATGCGCTGTTCGCAACTGCAGCTGCTGACCTTGTGTACAGCTCGGTTGGTGCTGCTCCGGTCGATGGCGAGGTTCTGAGCTTCCTCAAGCAGAGCGAGACGGCGACGGCGTTGCGTGATATTGCGTCAGCCATGGGGGCCTCTCCGGCAGAGGCTTCGTCCGTCGCTCGCGGGATGGTCGCTGAAGCCGAGGGTGGCACGCGGTATCCAGTTCAGCCGAAGCCTGCCAGAACGCCGGAGGCGGAGGAAGAGATGAATCAGACGCTGAGCGACCTGCAGCAGCTGGTGGATCGGACGATCGAGGGCTCACGGCAATGAATGACCATGCGTTGCTGCAGCAGCGACGTCGCTTCCTCATGGCTGGCATCGGCGCAGGCATAGGCGCCTTGGCGAGCGGCGGTACCCGCGCAAACCCGTTGACACTGAGTAGCGGCATGGCGCTGCCGACACGCTACGCGAACAAGGCAGATGCAGACGCGTTCTGGCTTCAGCCCAGGGTGGTCCACTTGAAGAGGCAGGGAACGGGCGACCAGGTGCGCGCGTGCTATTGGCGTGACGGCAAGCTCGTGCCTGGTGGCTACCAGGAGATCTGCTATCTGCTCCGAGACGTCCGCGCCGGTAGGTCAACCCAGATGGATTTGACGCTACTGAACATGATGTTTGCCGGCCAGTCATGGCTCTACACGCAGGGCTTTGATGACCCCTTCCTGGTGACGTCGGGGTATCGGACTGAGACGACCAACGCAAACACCGAAGGCTCCGCAAAAAACTCGCAGCATACGTTGGGGCGAGCAATTGACGGTCGATTTGAAAGGCTCGATGCGGCGTACACGGGGACGCTTCTTGCGGGGTTCCGTGCCGGCGGCATCGGGTTCTATCTGAACACGAAACGAAACTTTATCCACGTAGACACAGGAAGGGTGAGATTTTGGACGCAAAAGTAGGGTTGGTACGAGTCGGAATTCTGGCGCTGGTGTTTATTTTGGCGTCATGCGGTGAAGGTGGCCCGGCGGCGCCTGCAGCGGGTGCCGCCGGTGCGCCGCCCGTTGATGCGTCGCTCCCGACACCCACCCAAGGTGTGGCCACCGATACGGGCGCACCCACGCCTGCGGAACAGTTCCTGATTGGCCAAGGTGCGAGCATCACCAAGGCGTTCGTGTCGGAAAGTGGCTTGAAAGCTGTGGTTGCGGACAACGGCCGCACCAAGAAGCTCTTCTACATCAGCCCCAACGGAAAGTACGTTTTGAGCGGCACCATCTACGACAGCGTCGGTGGAAACGTGACGAGCAACGACGTGGCTCGGGGCGGGATTGAGGATGGTGGAAAGGCTGAGGCGTTGACGCCTGAGGCAAGCGGCGCGCTATGGCAGCAGGCCGAACAGGCGAGCTGGATTGCGGAAGGTAGTGGCGATCGGGTCGTTTACGTCATATTCGACCCCAGTTGCCCGTATTGCCATCAGCTGTGGGCCAAAATTTTGGCGGAGGGTAGCAAAGAAAATATTCAAGTTCGCTGGATACCGGTCGCTATTCTCATGGAGGAGTCGAAAAATCTCGCGGCTGCCATATTTCAGGCGAAGGACGCAACCAAGGCGCTGCATGCAATGGGCGATCGAACCTTGACTCCCGTCTCGGTTCGTGAAGAATCCATGACGAAGATGGATCGGAACCTGAATCTACTCCGTACGTCCGGGTACACTGGCGTCCCCACGATCATTTATCAGGATCGTGAGGGCGTGCAGGTCACTATGGACGGGTTGAGGCCCGAGACGTTCCAAAAGATCTTCAACTAGGCACGCTCAGGTCCGCTGTCCAGGAAAGAGGCCAGCACAGATGCGTGACTGCATTAGGTATTGATCAGGGGATTGTATTCATGGATGTTGGTTCGCGTTCTTTGGCGGTAGACCTTTACGAGCGACTTTCGTCGGCTCGCGTTGATTGCAGCCTCATTGCAGACGCGATCGAGGAGGCCTGCGAGTCCCAGCGGCTGAAATTCGATCGCGATGATGTGATCGATCGGCTGACCGACGATGATCACGCGGCTGTGCTGCAGAAAGAGGTGACCGACGTCGTCGTGCTGGTTACCGGGGCGATGGAAGCGAAGTCGGTCCAGGTGTACCGCGACTTCGTGCTTCACGTTGAGCAGCAGGTCCCGCTGGAGGCCTTTGACGACATCACCGCCATCGTGCGCCAGGTGCTGGCAAGGAAGATGGCCGAGGCAGCGCTGGAAGACATCGTGGAAGACCGATCAACCGTCATCGCCAACCTGCGTATTGGTCTGCAGTTCCTTGGAGACGCCGATCCGTTCTTCGAGGACGAGCTGCCGGCCTCGGCAGCTGCTGTTGCGTAGAGCCGCGGTTGCGGCTTGCGCTGAGCGAAAGGCCCCGGTCGGTGATCGGGGCTTTTGCCTTTTAGGCGTGTGGGCCGGCCAGATGCGCCCAGGCGTAGCCTATGGGCCCGGCCGTCACGTAACGCACGCTGGCACCAGAGCGGCCAGCTCATGCTTAGATTCCGCGGCCGACTCATGCTTGATCCGCCTCGGGGCACGATGTTGACATTCGCGGTGACTCTTATAACAATGAAAGTCAGGACGGCAACCGCTGTCTTTTCTGAGGACGCCATCATGACCGTTGCCAATGACCCCCAGTTCGACCAGGACCCCGATCGCCTGTCTTGGACCGATGTTGATGAGTGCGGCTTGCAGCCGGCGGAAGCCTCCGAACCCAGCGACGAGTAAGGCGACCCATGTCCAGAGTCTCGATCGGTTCCCTGGTCGGTGGGCACGCGGTCGCTTCCTCGGCGCGCGCCCTGGCGAGCTCGTCCCCCCGGGTTTCCTCCACTGCTCCCGCCCAATCCCCCAGGCAGGTGAGCAATTTCGATCTGAATCGAGATGCGCTTGTTGATGCCGTGGAGGCGGGCTGTCTCGCTCCTGTGAATGCGTATGGCGATGTCGCTCCGTGGCCAACCTCGGCGTCGAGTGGACGCTCGTATCATGGTTCCAACGTGCTGCTGCTCGCGCAGCGGGCGGCTGAGAAAGGGTATGAGTCTGGCGCCTGGTGCACGTTCGATGCTGCAAAGAGCCGTGGTTGGAGCGTACGCAAGGGCGAACAGCACACGAAGGTGTTCTTCTTCTCCATGGCCACCCGTGACACCGGCGAAGTAGATGCCGAGACGGGCGATCCGGTGATGGAATCCTACCCCCGGTTGGTCCACCACAAAGTCTTCAATGTCGCCCAGCTTGACCTGGGCAATGGTCAGCCCGTTGCAGAGCCTATCGGTGTATCGCTCCCGCGCTCGCGCGTGCCGTCCAACGAGGCCGTCCACGCGCTGGAGCGCATCGCTGATGGCATGGGGGTTGAGATCCACCATGATCCGGCCCTGCCGCAACCGAAGATTTCGGCCGACCACGAGCGAATTTCACTGCCGCATTCGGCCACCGGCCGCGACGCGGCGGCTGTCTCTGATCTGGCCCGTGGGTTGCTGCGTGTTGCGATCTTCGAGAGCGCTGACCGCCCGAAGGGGGCTGGGCCCAGTCCGCTGGAACAGGCTGCGGCAGAGGCGAAGCTGCGAGTGGCGATGGCAGAGGCGATGCTCTCAATGCGGCTCGGCTTCCCGCTGACGAAGGGTGCCAGCGCCGTCACACCAGATGACATGGCGCTGGCCTTCTCAGGCGGCAAGAACGTCGGAATGCGCTCGGCCAAGGCTGCGGAGAAGGCAGTCACGTACCTGCTCTCCTTCGATCCGGAGCTGCACGACGACCTGGTGGAGGAGGCGCGGGCCGTCCATGACGAGATTCTGGATGCCGGCGGCGATCCGGTTGTCTTCGACGGCTCGCAGATCGACTTCAGTTATGTAGCAGAGCGCAACGCTAACCGGCCGAGGCCATGAATGACGATGAAGGCTGATTCCGAAGTAACTTCGAGGGCGCGTTACTTCCTGCGTGCCGATGGCCAAAGCGGTGACGTGATCGTGTTTCGTGCCGGCGATGCGGCTCTTGCGCGAGTCGACGCGGTATCGCAAGCGATGAGCCGCTTGGGCCTTCGCTCGGTGGAGCTGGAGGAGCCCGCGCTGCAAGCCATCTTCATCAGTGCGGCCAAGCTTGAGAAGTTTGGCGCGGTGAGTGGATGGGATGACGATCTTTTGCTCGGCGCCAGCTCGATTGCCTACTCGGACGACACCGACTACGTGGTGGAGCTGAGCGGCGCAAGCGTGGAAGACGGTTTCGACAGGCTGATGTCTGCCTATGTGTCCAGTGGTCTTTCTATCGACCCCGGCGGTGAGGGTATCGAGCTCGCAACGGTCGCCAGGATCACCCCGCAGGGCGAGGTAATTCACGAATGGTGGCGTGATGGCAGCGCGCCCGGTGAGCACACCGTTTATTCCTCGGAGTTGCCGCACCGGGAAGACCTGACGCCTCAGGATGTATCTTCGCCAGCGCACAGGGCTGCACACGCTCCCTAAAACAGTCGCCGTGCTTTACGAACGCCTTTGACGGCGGGTCCGCAGCTTACTCTGGAGGAAACTCAATGCACTTCACCAACCACCCGCTTCGCAACGTGAGCGGCCAATCGCTTCAGGCGATCATTGTCAACTGCGCTCACAAAATCGTGCTGGGCACGTCGGCTGGAGCCCCCGGTGGCCAGGGCCCGCGGGAAATGGCGGCAGAGCCTGCCTGACGAAGCGCGGGACATCCCGAAAGCAAGAAGCCCGGTCCTTTTGGCCGGGCTTCTTCTTTACGGCCAGGCAGGACCTGGATGCTGTCGGCCCTGGTTCCGGGAACCGTTACGCATGAAACAAAAAAGCGGCCATCGGCCGCTTTTTGTTTACCCACGACCCTTGGGTCAGCGGGGGCGTGGCATGTCGCGCAGCCGCTCCGCAGCCTCGCCGCCTCGCACGCGGATCTCGTGCAGGGTCGGATGGTCCGGGGCTGACTTGAAGGCCGCCTTCAACAGAGCCGCAGAAGGGGTTGTCAGGCGAACCACGGTGGGGTTTTCGCTCATCTGCTTAAATCCTGACGACGTGAGGAAGCGTTTCATCCGAGTATAGTACACCTTAGACGTTAGGCGAATGCGCACGTCATATTGGGACGGAAGTCAGGTTTGGAACGATGGCCGGTAGGAAGACCGGCCATCGTTCGCGTACCTGGTACGGGGGCTCCACCTAGCAGTGGGGATGGCTAAAACTATCGTTGCACTATCTTTCTGTGTGCATGATAATACAATGAAAGTCAGGATATGTCACAGGGATCGAAAACTAAGTTGCGCATCGTGCCGGACAACATCTCCAAGCAGGACGCTCATGCCCAGGCCAAGGCCGGGGCGATCCAGCGCATCCTGCACGGGGTATACATCGATAGCGGTGTTCAGTTGGAGCGCGTGTTCACTGAGTCAGGCATCCGACTTGCGAACAAGCTTTTTCCTTCGGCCGTACTGACCCATGCGTCTGCGTATTTGAAGGCGCCGCACATGGATCGCGTGTTTGTCGGCGGGGACTACCCGTACAAGAAGATCATTGCAGATGGAAAGGGGTATGAAGCTCGCATCGTGCAGAGCGTAGTGCGGCCCGACATCACCGATGCTCGCCTGTACAAGAAGCACACGTTCAAAGACGGCACAGGTTCTTTCGAGATGTACTGTGCCACTGATGAGCTTGTGTTGATTCAACACATGGATGCCACGAAGGTAAATCCAGAGAAGCATCTTCCTTACGAGACCATACTCAAGCTCTGGAAGGATGTGCAGAAAAGGGCTGGCGGCAAGGACAAGGCGTGGGCGCTGCTGAGCCAGATCGGGACAGCTGTTGACAAGCAAGCCGAAGCTGAGCGCTTCTACAAACAATTCATCATAAGTAGTACTTGACGGAGAAGATATGCGCTGGCTTGACTTGAAAGAACACGGCCTTGCGCTGTACTGCAGGGGCGAAGTCAGCCAGCGCTACCTGGTGCTGCAGGCGTTAGACGGTCATAGCCCTCCCAGCCAAGAGCAAGCAGAAGCGCTTGGTTTTCGGCTTCAGGATGGGGCGTTCATCCTCCCAGGCACGCAGATCTCGCTGAACACGGTGAAGGCCGTCTTCCCTAAGGCGTGCGTTCGTGAGATGACTCAGCAAGAGCTGAGCGGCCCCGAAGCTACTTCCGCTCCGGTGGACCGATCCGAGCCGGTTGAGCGGGCCACCGATGCTGGCACCCCCCAAGTGCAGCCACAAGGTCTCACCCGCGCGGAGTTCCTCGATCGCGCTATAGCGGTGCATTGCCAGGGCGGCTGGCAGGTTGAGTTGCACGGCATCCCGGTGGAAGTGCCTGACGATATTGCCGAGCTCTCATCGCGCACCCAGCCCAAGACGATTGCTGGCCGGGTGCATGAAGCGATCGTGCTTGCTGCAGACCAGGCCGATCCCAAGTCAATGCGTTTGGACGTGCTGGCGGACTACCCAGACATCAGCTGGCGTGGATCGATGACGCGCGGCCGTCAGCATTCCGTCAATGTCACAAAGCTGTTGTCCCGCCTGGGGATCGCCAGCAAGCTCATGGCAGAATTTCAAGGGCCGGAGCAAAGCGGCGCGTGTGTAGTGCATAACCCGCCCTACCAGCGTCTGGCGATCGAGCTGCTGCCGTATAGCAACCCCAAATACGAGGGTAAGGCGCTCTACCTGACGCACTATCGCGATGACGGTGAAGCGGATGGTGAGATGGTCTATGGCGTCGCCATGGGGCGACTGTGGCTTGCAGAGACCGCCGTGAATTTCGGACGGGAGCTGCGCGGTTGCGACGCCCAATTCGCCAACATGTTCTCCCGCAATCTTCTTGGACAGGGCTTTGACAAGCTGGGGAAGGTCACCGTGGACTTCCCGCGTGAAAGCCGTGTTCAGGCGATGAAGGCCTACGCCGAGCATCCGGAGATGTTCAGCCGCGATAGAGCTGAAGACGACGAGCCGGAGCCGCAGTTGAAGCCGGCTTTCTGAAGACGGCTTGCCGCTGACAGTAGCTCAGGTTCCACCTCCCCCCCCCCCCCACGCATAAACCATTGGAGCCACGTGCAGATGGACAACGATTACGCGTTCAACTCGGGCAGTGTGCGCCCTTCGACCTCGCCGCTTTCCGAGCTGGCCGCCGCCGGTGACCATTTTCTCCAGGATCAAGATCCCGCGGCGGTAGGAAACATCTGCGACGTCTCTTCGCTGGACTACGCCGGCGTTGGTTGGACGGGCGTGGTTGTCCGCGCACGGCAAACTGCTGCCGAAGAGCTTGAGTTTGAGAACATAGAAGCATTGTGGGTTACCTATGCCGCCAATCCAGCTGATCCAGCTGCGGAGTACGCGCTTGCGGTCAATGACGGTGAGCTAACGACCTGGGCTCGGGAGCTAGATGATCGCCTGGGTCGGGGTGACAGCACCGGCGATGGCCGCCCGTTGGAGCTGAACAAGGAGCTGGACGTTTACAGCGGGGAAGCTGAGCGCGTCGACGCATGGCAGGCTCAGCAGGCACGCGATTGGGCTGACCAGCAGCCTGACTATGAGGATTCAGGCCCGGGCGCTGATGCCTTGGGCATCACTGCCGACGGTCATGCGATGCCGCCCTTGGTGGTGTCTCGGGGCCCTACAGACACCGAGCTGGAAGAGCCGGCCGATACTGACAGTGTGCGCCAGCTCCTGACGGCGGAGTACGCGACCTGGAATGAGGCGCAAGGCTTGTCATTGGGCTCGGCCGATGAGCATCTTTTCGACAATCGCCTGACGCTTGCACAGCTGAAGTGGGTGCGGGATTTCTGTGACCGCTGGGACAGCAATGAGCAAGTCGCAGACGCAGCGCGGCCCCGCCCGTAAAGCCTCCGTGCGACCGCCGCCGTAATATGCGGCGTTGCTGTTGCCAATTACTATCATTGTAGTATCGTGACGGTCAGGCCTTTTGTGAGGTAGACCGTCATGCTCCAGCGTTCAACTGCTTTGCCGTTCTCGAACAAGCGCCGGAAGGCGCAGGCTGTTGCCCGGCAAGACGCGATCACGGGGGTGCCCCTGTGAAGGAGGATCTGCGGGGATATCCGCTGCTTCAGGCGATTGATCGGCTTCTAGACGTTGGCAACGAGATCCACGGCATCAGCCAACCGGCACCAGTAGCAATGCTGCAGGCGCTCGCGTCCTTGCAGCAGGAGCGCAAGCGGCTTTCCTTCCTTCAGCGGCAGGTCTATGCGGTTCCTGACGAACTGCAGCGCGGCGACTGGGTAATCGTACGAGGCGCCCTGCGCGAAGCTGCCGCAAATGTCCGGCGTGCAACCGGGGCTGCCCAGGACCCGTCCTGGATGAACCCCGCGATCCAGATCGCGGAAGATCGATCAAAACACCGCATGGAAAGCGCTGGAAGCAGCGCGGACCTGGTCATCTTCAGTGAAGCCGAGATGACCGCCAACGACGGCGCTGGCTTCTGGTCCAACGTTGATGGCTGGTCGAGCTTGGAGGCTGCAACCCGCTTTTCCTCTGGCGAGCGGGACCGGCTCTACATGCCCAACTCGCGGCAGCAAGATGCTCGTTCGCTATCGTACGGCGAGGCGGAAGCAAAAGTCGAAGCGTACCTGGACGCCACTGAAGGTCTCGAACTGGCAAGGCCGCGCTGATGGCAATGCGGCATATCAGGACCCTGATTGACCCTTCGACCGATCGCCAGGTGAGGCGCGATGGCCGGTTCCCTCCGCACAAGCAGGTCTCCTACACGAAGGTAGGGCAGAACAAAGGTTCCCCGCGGCTTTGGCTGGAAGGGCTGCGCCTGGCGGACTGCGGCTTTGCGCCGGGGAGTCGCTTCCGCGTTGAACTGGATGTCGCTAACCGCCAAGTTCGTCTGAAGATTGATCCCGCTGGGGATCGCGCGGTGTCCCAGCGTCAGCGCAACCTGGAAGGCGGGCGCACCAAGGTAACTCCGATTGTGGACGTCACCGGCGGTGCGCTCGCCGAAGTACTCGGTGAAGGTGCGCGGGTAAGGGCGACGCTGAGCGCAGGCGAGATCTTCTTTGACCTTCACCCGGTAGACCTCGCAATCGAGATGCGTGAGAAGCGTGCGCGTGCGCACGTCGCGGAGGGGTACGTTACAGAGGCCACACTGTGTGTCGGCGCCGGTGTATCGGCTATGGCGGTTCAGGATGGCATCGAGAGTACGGGCCTGCGTTCACGAATTGACTTCGTGGTGGACCGGGAGCTGAAGTACCTCCAGATCGCGGTGGACAACAATCCTGCGATCAGCGATGAAACCCGGCTCTACGAAGCCTCGCTTGAAGAGCTTGATCCGGCTGCGTTGACGCATGTGGACGTGCTGAACATGTCGCTTCCATGCACTGGGCATAGCAAGGCGGGCAAGTCCAAGCTGAAGCTGGCCAGCGCGGAGGAGCACCCGACGGATGCGCTGGCCGTCTATGGGGCGCTGAAGATCATTGATGCGGTGAACCCCAGTGTCGTCGTGAGCGAGAACATCGCCGACGCAAAGAATTCGGCTTCGTACGAGCTTCTTCTCGCCTACCTGCGCGAGCAGGGCTACCTGGTAGCAGACATCATCCTGGATGGTCACCAGGCCGGCACAATCGAGAATCGCAAGCGGTGGTGGGTCGTAGGGATCTCCCGCGGCCTGGCTGATGGATTCTCGATGGACAGCATTCCGATGCAGCCGCGCACCTATGCTTCGTTGGGTGAGGCACTTGAAGATCTCGCAGACGATGATCCGCGGTGGAAGGCGTACGACTACCTGATCGATAAGGCGCTGCGTGATGCAGCTGCAGGGAAGAACTTCAAGCGCAACCTCGTGTCGGCGCATGACACTGCGATCGGCTGCCTGACGAAAGGTCACGCACGCGTTCGCCAGACAGATCCGATGATCACCCGGGAGCAAGATTCGCTCACGCGGATTTTCACCGCAAAGGAGCACGCCCGGGTCAAGGGAATACCGGAGTCGCTCGTAGCGGATGTGAGCGAGACCACCGCCCACGAAGTGCTGGGCCAGTCGATCCTATACGGCCATGCCAAAGGCATTGGACAGGCAATCGGCATGCACTTTCAGCGGCTGGCGCCGGTCACCAAAGCCAGTGTTCGACAAGGCGAGTTGGCTGTGACCACGGCGGCCAGTGACGACGACACCCTTTCGCACGCAACCCCATAAAGGAGCGGTCAATCCAATGAGCAAGCCTACGATCACCTATCACACCCGTTCCGCTGATGGGTGTCTCTTGACGACGCAGTACGATCCATTCCACAGCAGCAACAATTACAAGGAGGTCAGCAAGGGCGATTGGTGGCCGCACTACCCAGAATCCGAAACGATCAGTGCCGAGATGGTGCTGAAGTGGCCCGGCGGCCGTCGCCATGAGCTGGTCATTGATGGCGATCAGCACCGCGAACTGGAATCGGAGGGGCTGCTTCCGGAGCTCTTTGCGCGCTTTGCCGATGGAGAGGACCCTGATGCTGCCTTGGAAGAGGTGCTGGAACAGACGGCAGTGCCGAAGCCATGAGTGGCCTCGTGCAACTTACGGCAGCGCAGGTGCGGATACAGGAACGGATCTGCGATCGCGGTTGCTCCCTTCATCGAGCCATCGTCACGGCGGGCTTCCGCTATCCAGGTGATATGCCGCAGTCGGTGTTCCTTGCGCTGCAGGCGATTGCAGAGGGGCAGGAGCTCGCAGTAGCGATGGGTCAGGACACCGACCCCAATTTCGCTGCCGATGTGGATGCTGTCGCCCGTCTGCTGGAATCCTCTCAGTGGTCACTCCATCCGGACCATGGCTGCGTCTTGACGGCAGACATTGACCAACTCGAAACGAGGCCGTGCCCGTGATGACAACCAGTGACTGCAAGTGGCTACTGGAACAACTGGGTCAGCCTGCGATTGCGGAATCGGCCAGGGCCGCATACTGGCTCGGCCGGCTGGATTCCTGGGAGGGCGCCGGCATGATTCGTGACGACACACGTCGGTGGTTGGGCGTGGATCAGTTCCTGAATCGGGAAGAGGGGGAAGTGACTCGCAGCGAGCTGACGGAGTTCGTGCGGGGGCAGGATATGGCCCTGCGCTCAGTCGATCGCCTTGCCAAGCAGTCGCATACGGAACACCGGCACCTTGTCGGATCGCGAAGCGCGGCGACGCTGGTGCTGATGACGTCGATCGACGAGTCGGCGCTCAAGGGTCTTGTGTTGGATCAGGTCTGCAAGGAGCTCGGGTATGGCGGCTGGCATGCGTGGTTGACCAGTACCCAAGCTGCTCATGCGGTGGCGGTCTTCGATGCGCAGGAATATGGCCCTGGGATGGGTCCATCGGCGCGGCCGGCGACGTACCGCCCCTACGATGCGGATATGCCGAATGCGATTGTGGAGATCAAGCTGGCGATGGTGAGGGCCGTCGACGGCCGCGATGTTGCCGTGATCACCGGCCTGGACAGTCCCTGGCACCGAGAGGGACAGCTGCTGGGGTATGGCCAGGCCGGAAACGGCAGCTCGCCTGGCGTTCCCGATGCGCCGATGAAGGATGCCTGGGAATGGGCGCTGCGTGCACTCAAAGAGGCGGTGATCTGGGCCGCTGCGCGTGGCGCCACGCAACTGGCTTGGCTGGACGGGCTGCAGAAGTGTCGCGCCGATCTGCGGGCTTTCCAAGGGTGCTCACTGAGGCTCAACCGGATCGATGAAGGCACCGTCGACTATCAGGTGCTACGAAGCGATGGGTGGATGCTAATGCAGGGGCGTCTTGATAGTGCCGAGGTGCTTGTGCACCTGGGCAAGAACGCCGCCGCGGTTGTTGCAGCGGCTCCCCTGGGCGTCAGCATTCATGAGGGCGTTGAGGTAACCATTCAGGGCCAGGAGAACAACCTGATCCATGATCGCGTTCTACCTGGTATTGCCTTGCCGTGGGCGCAGGCCTATGGCGCGGATCTCAGGGAGGCGGCTGTGGCCATCGACCTGTTTGAGATGGTCCGGACGTTGCCCGATGGCACGCGCGAGAGGGTGAGCTGCCACCTGAGCGAACAGGAGGCATTGCAGCGCCTTCATACCTACCGGCGTCCGGATCTCTCTGTGGAGCCCGTCACGGTCTCGTACGCGGCCTATGCGTTTCCCATCACCCCTGCGCTACGGCTCGCCGCGGGTCTGTCGGTTCTATCCGATGAGCCGCTCGATGACCTGCCAGATGTGGCCATGCGCCGCGGTGCTGGCCAGTGAGCGGCGGCACTGCTGGAGCTATGTCGACCAGGGACCCGAGTGCAAAGGTATTCGCTCCTGCATCGTGCCGCCCGGTGAAGGCTGAAGAGGGGAGGGCGCCTGCTAGATCGCCCCGGACGGATACGGCGATGGATCGGGGGCTTTCTGGGCTCATCGCGGAGGAGTCCGCAGACACGAGCCCCCGGCGCCCACTGCGTAGAACGCTCGGTGGGCGTCAGGATCTGATGCCGGTATACAGAGCGGCCAAGGATCTACTCATTGATCGCAAGGTCTGGCGGCTGAAGCACTATGAGCAGGAGGGCCGAACGAAGCGCCTTACCATCTGTAGTACATGGCGCATAGAATGGGACGGCCGCAGCGCGCCGCGCCTTTACGTCTACTGCTACAAGTCCACCGCCTGGAAGAGTTGCCGCACCGTTCAGGCCTGGGGCTTCCCCGGATTTGCGATTGCGCCAGGGAGAATGTGCACGAACGACCAGTTTGGGTTTGCTGTTCTCGATGCCGCCATTGGGCGGGCCCTCAGCAACGTCGGATACGATGAGCTGTCCGATGGGCACCACTACAATTGGGGCGGGCAGCGTGATCAAGCGTACCAAACGGTGCTTGAGGCGGACCGTCGCAAACGGGTCGCAAGGCGCAGGTTCGCGCACCTGTGGCACGTGGCGGTTGTACACGGCGGGCGGCGGGCCGTCCCCAAGCTTCCCATTGCAAAGCTTTCACCCAAGGACGGCAAAGCCATTGAGCGTGCCATGGTGGAGATCGGCCTGCAGTCTCCGGTCAAGCCAAAGCGGTGGCTTGTGGAGCTGCTTCGCCGGAGGCTCTTGCGCCCAGGAAGAACGGGTATCGCCACGAACTACAGAACAGTAGCTCGCGGGCTGCGGAACTGCTTCCGGGAGAACTTTGTAGATCATGAAGTGCTCTCAGCACTTGTGCGCCTGCGCGGACGCGCAGTTGATACCAACTCCTACCTGGCCCTGGCCAGATCCCGAGGTCGCGATGGGCTTGTGCGGCACGCCCGGGAGAGGCCAAATGCGGTACCGTTGGCGGCACTATTCAAGGAATCTGCCTGGCAGCGGACGGATCTTTTCAGCAAGTTGATTTGGCTCAACGCCACCGGCGCTTCGGAGCTGCAGGTTCTATCCGCAACGCATCATTTTAAGGGGCTGAACGATGCCGCATCTCATAGGTGGCTTCTTGGGTCCCCGCTCGCCGTTGTGCAGGGACTCATGCTGGGTAGGTTCCCGCATCCGGGCGTGCTGACGCTGCTTGCTAAGGCGGTTCAGCAGGCGAAGGCCGATCACAGGGTTCCTGTGGTTGCCGTCGTGCACCTGGCACGGAATCTAAGCACGGGGTGGCTGGGAGCGGAGACCAACCTGCCCAGGACGAACCCGGACCAGGTATTCCGCTTCTATCTTCTGTTCCTTCGTGAAAGCGCGGCGCGCTGGGCGGAGCTTGGGCACCGAGGGTTGCGGCTCTGGCTCAAGGACGAGGGCTACCAGCAGGTTGGCGCTGTGTGGGACTACCTGCGCGGCGGTGGAATTCAGGATCGGCAGCCAAACCAAGGTAGTACGTGGCAGTCGTTGCTG
Organism: Stenotrophomonas sp. 115C5; assembly: GCF_056861055.1. Taxonomy (NCBI): domain Bacteria; kingdom Pseudomonadati; phylum Pseudomonadota; class Gammaproteobacteria; order Lysobacterales; family Lysobacteraceae; genus Stenotrophomonas; species Stenotrophomonas sp. 115C5. The sequence continues at coordinate 40,380 of NZ_JBSPUQ010000012.1, read as the reverse complement.
ACACGGTCGAATGGCTGGCACCGTGCCCAGCAGCAACTGGCAGAGCAGGGCGAAAGGCCACAGCTGACATGGGAGTCAGCAATCGGCGAAATGGAGATCGGGTCTTATGTCTTCAAGCCTCTATGTAGCAGTCAGGAGCTCGCCGGCGAGTCCAATGAGCTGGAGCACTGTGTCTGGAGCTACGACACGCACTGTGCGACCGGGCAGTACCAGGTCTTTGCAGTCCGTGGCCCGGATCAGCAGCGTTCGACGCTTGGGCTTACTGTCGGTATCGACGGGGAAGCTGCTGTGCAGCAGCACTACGGCAGGTTCAATTCCGCGGTGTCGATGGCCGCAATGGAGGCGGGAAAGGCGTTGGCAGCGGTCTACACCGCTGCAGCTAAACGGTAAGCTGTGTCGCCGGCGTACGCAGGTTCTCCGGTTCTCGGCCTCAGGGATACACATCCGCGACAACAACATATAGGAGTGAATCATTTGACTACGAAGGACAAGCAGGTTTCCAAGGGCAAGCTGGTGCTGACCGTCGATCAGATCAAGCAGCTTGCGAACTGGGTCGGTGATGAGCCCGAGACCGAGGTCGTAATCACCCGGACTGTCGGGGACCAGGGAGAAGGCCTTTACGCGTACAACATTGACCATCCTGATGAGGGCTCTATTTTTCTCGACGGTCAAGAGGCGCAAACAATCCGGATCTTCAGCGCGGAGCAGCTGTTCGGGCGCAAGATACCGAATGCGAACGCTGAGCTGGCGCACGTTGCCGCGAAGATCCTTTACGACTTCCAGGCTGGTGAATCCATCGTTGGCCTGGTCGGTACGCACAGAACGCTGGTCGCCGTGCGTGCAGCTGTACTGACGTCACGACTGGATGCCTTCTTCCGGCCATGGGACAACAGTGAGGATCAGAGTGAGCGCCTCGCCCGCGACAACGTGGGTCGGCAGAAGCAGGTGCGTGAGCTATTTCTCGATATGGAAGGCGCACGCCGCCGGGCAATCGAAGAGTCGTCCGAACGTGTCAGGCGCGATTCCGTTGCTGCAAACATCGCAAGTTAGTTCTGCCTGTAGAAGCTACCGAGCGCCCACCATGCCCCGCTTCCGCGGGGCTTTTTTGTGCCCAGGCCGGCGGCATGGACATGCGTTTTCCGCTGACGCCACCCGTGAGTCTTCCGGCACTTTGGCGGGACAGGGCCACACAGAACCGGCTGGTTCAACGGCCTTTTGACGCCCGAAGCAATGACTTGCGTCACGATATTGACGCCCGGGGTCATATTACTTTCGTTGTTATAAGTGGTAGGATTGGGCGTCCGGTCAGCGGCAGGATCGTGCAGCTATAAGTCCTCTTTGCGGGCGCTGCGCGACACAGACGACCGGCTGTTTTTGACGCCATCCAGCCGGGCAGTGCCTGTCCGCGAACCGCATTGACCAGGATCTATCAATGGGATTCATTGCAAACCTCCTCGAACAGTTCAAGGGCAATCGCCCTGCGCCATCCGCGACAGTGGCTGCTTCCCCGCAGCATGTCTCACCTCCTGCGAACCGTGCCGCTGGCATCCATGAGGTGATGGGGCGGCCGCACATGAACATCCAGACGCTCGCGCGAGCCAATGACCTGGCGGCGATGGAAGCTGCAGGACGAATTGCTGCTGAGGCTCTTGGTATCACCGTGGCGATCAACCCGCACGGGCCCGGTTTTGTGACGCGTCACGCGTCCCAGCAGAGCCAGGTCGATTGGCGGCTGATGCATAGCGGGCGTACAGAGCGCGAGGTCTATGCGGGGCTCGGTATTGACGCCATGCGTGTGGCCACGTGCTCCAACGATGCGGGCACGATGCGATTCATTACCCAGCGGGCAGTCAATCTGCTCGAAGCCAGCCTTCCTCAGCGGATCGAGCAGTATGAAGCCCCCGCCCTTCGCGAACTGATCGAAGATCGTGAAGCGCTTACCCGCCGACTGCAGCCCTGACAGATCGAAATGGGCCAGATGCCGAGCTCGACGGCAATGCGCTCTCCGGCCCGACCACCTGAAGGATCTGACCAATGAACCAGAGTGCGCCCATTCGCTGGCCCGATCTGTCCGCCTTCGGCGCCGAGCTGATCGTGGAAGATCTAGGCGCTAGCCGTCAGCTTACGATCAAGGTCAGCGGCGCTCGCCGTTTGCGTGAAGCGGTGAGGGCGCTCGGGTTTCGTGGGGACGGACCTGGGCGTTACGTACGTTCCAAGCTGTCGATCTCCTTGTCTGAACTTCGTTCCGCATTCCCTGGAGCCAGCGAATCGCTGGTGGCGAGAGAGACAGTGCTGCATAGCCGAGACCCACTGCAGGAGTTGAAGACCTCCATGCAGCGGCAGATGCGTGACGCGGTGAGCGTGGAGCATCTGCACGAGGCCTCGCCGGACGCGGCAACCCAGATTCGCGCAAACGCGTTCAAAGAGCTTCTGGGCATTCGTCCGGTGTTCTTCCGCAACGTTGGCGATGACCCGCGCCTGAGCTTTGAGGCTGTGGATCTGCGCCGCGCGGGGGACGACCGAATATACGTCAACGTGGATGCAGCGCTGCCGATCACTGCGGTGCTCGGGCACGAGGCACTGCACAGGATGCGGCAGCAAGCGCCGGACCTGTATGACGACCTGGTCGTGGCCCTGCGGCCGATCATCGACCAACCGGCTTTCGCAAAGCACGCAGCTAGATTGCGTGCCATCAGCCGGAGCCAGGATTCTGTCCTGATCGGGGATGATGCACTCCGCGAGGAGGCAGTTGCCGACATCGTTGGCGATATGCTCATGCGTGAGGAAGTGTGGCGCAGCCTTGACGATCGCGCCTTGCTTACCAGGTTGATCGAGTTCCTGCGCGGATTTCTGGCGCAGTTACTCGATGCCATTCGCGGAAGGCCAGATGGCTACCAGACGGCCACCGGCGGCGCCGAGCTGGTCAACGATCTGGAAGCGGCCCGCGAAGCGGTTGCGGGCGCGTTGGTGGCCTGGCGCGACGGGCTGAGGACACAGGACGAGACGGCCAGTGAGCTCAAATTGGCGTTCCGACAGGCAAACGGGGCCGTAGCGGATACGGCCGCGCCAGAGTTCGCCGGCAGCAAAATTCGGCGGCCCGATGGAACGCTGCTCCCCGTATTCCGCGGAGAGTGGGGGCCGCTGGCAGAGTCGGCGTTTCAGGCCACACACCTGCCAAGCGTGCCCTACAGCAGCTCGCCTGACATCGCCAGCGTGTATGCCCTTACTTCGCCACGGAATTTCGACCCTCTGAATACGCCTCGGGTGAGCGCGGCGTTTCTCAACCTGACCAACCCGCTGCAGCTCGGCCATCCGTTCGAGGATGTGGTGGAAGTCGGTTCCCTGGTGGAGATGATGACCGCTGGGGGCGCTGTAACCGCGGACGAGGTGAAGGCAGCATTTGCGCGTACTGACGGCTACATTCGGCACCTGCCTGCCGGCGGCAACCCCGAGCTCGACGACTGGGAGGACTTCTCGGGTGAGCCCGCAGAGCTGCAATCCTGGGATTACGCATACAACCATGATGTGGCCGACAATCCTGCTTTTGTAGAGCTTGCCAAGCGTGCAGGTTTCGATGGTTTCACGTTCACTGGCCTGTTCACCTCCAGTGACCAATTTACCAGGCCAGTGGAGCTGGCGGCAGCAGATGGCTATGACCATGGCCTTGCCCAGGCGCCGGAGTACCGCGCGTTCTACCCGGAGCAGGTCAAGTCGATCTACCACGCCGACTTCAGCGCGAACCTGGCTCCAGACGCCGCGCCGGCGTTTCGCAGGCGGGTTGGCAACGGCCAGCCGTTCTATTCCGAGCTCCTGCAGGTTTTGGAGCACGGCAAGGGCCTGCCGCGCAGCGCCACCGCAGAGAAATGGCAGGGGTGGCTGAATGGCAGTCAGAGGCGCGGCGAATATAAGGCCGCCGAGCGTGCATGGGTAGGTGTCGATGCTTGGTTGGAGCAGCAGCAGGGCGAGGTTACCCGGGAAGAACTTTCGTCCTATATCAGAGCAAATGTTGTGCCGCTGGAAGAGGTTGTTCTCGGAGAGCTGCCCGAGGTTGCCGCGCTGTGTGATGAGCTTGGCTGGACACTGCGACTTTCAAACGGCGAGATCGAGCTCGTTGATGAGGACTACAACCACGTCGATCTGGATGCTGCACCTGAGCCGCTGAAGCTCGCGCTGGACAGTGCATTGCGGCAGGGGGGCGGGGCGACCTTGTATGACGGTTACCAGTTGCCTGGCGCAGGCCGCGACGCTGTCGCAATGCTGCATTCCGGAGAGACGTATCGCGAGATCCTCCTCTGTATGCCGGCGCCTGACGACTCTGCTATGCGTGGAGCGGCAGCAGCGTTCCGGGCCGCTGAAGCCCGGCTTGATGAAGCTCGGAAGCAGGGCGATGAGGGCGTAGATCTATCCGGGCTGTACGCTGAAGTTCGCGAGACATCTGCCAATTACCGTCGCGAATGCGATTCGCTGGCAAAGCTCAGTTACGAAGCAGAGCACTTCCGCAAAGAGCACAGCACAATCCTTGCGCATGTTCGTTTCGCAGACCGTGTGACGCCGGAGGGCGAGCGCATTCTTCTGATTGAGGAGATCCAGAGCGACCTGCATCAGAAGGGGCGCACCAATGGCTATCGCGATCGCCAAGCGCTCAAGCACGTGGAAGGGCTTGAGCTTGAGCTCAAGGAACTTGAAGCCGAGATTTTTCGTGTCAGCGACTTGCGAGATCCGATCACGAACAGTCTTCCGGAGGGCAGCAACTTTGGTGACCTCCTTCGACGTCGAAATCAGTTGATCACTCGGACCGTAGCGCTTGAGCAAGGTCGTGTACCAGACGCTCCGTTCAAGCGCTCGGAAGAGTGGGCAATGCTTGCAATCAAGCGGGTTGCCCGATGGGCCGCCGAGTCGCCGGTGCGGTACAAGCACATTGCATGGACGACCGGAGACCTGCAGGTTCGCCGGTACAGCAACGAGCTGCGGCAGGCCGTCGACAAGATCGACTGGACTACGTATGACGGTCTAAAGAGAGTGATCGCTTTCCAGGGCGGCAGGCAGTCGTTTGCTTGCCAGCTTGATGCAGAAGGCAGGGTCGTACAGTGCTCCCACGAAGGCGCAGTAGGCCTTGTGGCTGAAAAGATCTTTGGGAAGGACATCGCCTCCACGATCCGTAGCGATGCAACTGGCAAGCTGGTCCAAGACGGCCTTTACGTCGGCGGAAGTGGAATGCGGGGCTTCTATGACAAGATCGTGCCAAGCGCGGTTGCCAGATGGGCAAAGCGTTTCGATTCGGCGGTCTCGCAGACCCGCGTTGCCACTGGTGACGTAGATGATGAAAGCCTTGAGCTTCTCCTTCCTGATGAACTGGACCGGCTGGACGAGTTCGCGTCGTTCCGATCGGTCGAACGGCATAGCTTCAAGAGCATGCCAGGGGACGTGTCTGTGAGCCTGACCAAAGAGCAGGCCATGGAGCAGTTGAAGGCCGGCCGTAACGTCTGGGCAGAGGGTTTGGCTCCATCGGTTGCCGTGCACTGCGTCCAGATTACCGACGCAATGCGCGCATCTGTGCTGCAGGGGATGCCAATGTTCAAACGCTCCGGCGACAATAGCCTCCATCGGAGCCTGCCGTCGTCGCTGCTTTGCGATCAGTCGCCGCCACCAGTCCATGGGGAGATGGATCGCGAATTGGTGGTTGAGGGTGAGCAGGTTGCGTTGAAGTTTTAGCGCTCGACAGGCAAACGGGATTACGAACAGGGGATGTGTGTGGACGATGAAAAGGTGAGATTGGATCTCGAACAAGGGCTGATCAGCAGCCTTGCGCAGTGGAAGGCGCTGCACGCACGGTTTGCCCGCGCCCTGCAGGACCAGACGTACGTCATTCTCGATGCACACGGACGTTGCGTGCAGCGGGTTGACTGGCCGCGCGTTGAAGGTATTCCGACGCTCAAGTACGCGCGGCCGCGCGTTGCCGAAGAGAACTGGACATTGATGGACCGGGAGCGGGCCATTGCGGCGGTGGCCGACCTGGATGCGAAGCAGGTGGCCTTCGCGCCTCATCTAACGATGCCCCTAGTGGAGCTGATCGAGGCACGCATCCTGGCGGCAGACCAGGGGCTGCGTCAGCTTGCCAGCCAGGAGCCCGACGAGATGGATGCGCCGGCGTTTAGCCCGTGACCCTCCGTGGCCACGGCCGCGGAGCCGGCGGTATGGGGCTTGGGCTTGTCGGTATTCGCAAAATGTACGCTGGTGTAAATCGAGTGTCTACCGGGCATTGCGGAGGTGATCTAAACATGTACAATAATGTACATAATATGAGCACCGCCAACCTTAACAAAGCCTTCAGAGCGCTTGCCAAGCAGGGCGGCTGGGCTGTCAGTGAAGCCACTTTGCGCTTGGCCCTGGGCCAGAGCGTGAACACGTTCCGGGTGCTGATGTCTCGCTACACGAAGGCCGGTGAGGTTCAGCGACTGGGCCAAGGCATCTACCGGAACCCCTACCTGCAGCCTCCGTCCTGGGCGCTGGAGAGGTTGGCGGCCCGGCTGCGGCCTGACGATAGCTTTTATGTGAGCCTCGAATCTGCTCTCCACGAATACGGGCGGATCTCACAGATCCCGACGAGGCTGACCCTGATGACCACCGGCACGTCAAGGACGTTCGAGACCCCGCTTGGCGTGATTGAGTTCACGCACTCCAAGCGGGACATCCACGCGATGCGCGATCGCATGATGTTCTTGCCAGACCGTTCCATCCACTTTGCGAGCGAAGAGCTCGCGTTGGAAGATCTGCACCACACTGGTCGTAACACCGGGCTGGTGCTGCCAGCTGAGGAAGAGTGATGCGGTATACATTCGATGAGCTGCTGCAGTTGGCTGAGCGGGAAGCTGGTGGTATCGACGTTCCAGCACGGTCGGCGATCGTCAAAGAGCTGCTGCACTACTCAATCCTCTACGGACTTAGCCGTAGCGAGCTGGCCAACGCCGTGGTGTTCCAAGGCGGCACGTCTCTGCGGCTGGCACGCGGTGGCAACCGCTACAGCGAAGATCTCGATTTCGTCTGCGGCGCGGACGCTTCTGAGCCATTCGACCTTCGCGACATGGAGGCGCTGCTGAAGGAGCACGCCTTGGACCGCTATGGGCTGACCATGGATGTCGTCGCGCCCAAGCCTGGGCCGGATCGTGAGTTCAGCGGCGATAACATCGCGGTGAAACGATGGTCTTTCAACGTCAACGTTCCCGGTTTTGTGGCCAAGCAAAAGATCCACTTTGAGGTCGTCAACGTGCCGGCGTACGAGGTCGAGACTGTCCTCCTTCAGCCGCGCTATAACTTCCTTTCCGACGTCTATTCCGATGTGGCTCTCCGCGTCGAATCGGAGAAAGAGGTGCTGGCGGACAAGGTCGTCGCCCTGGTGGCCAGGAGGCATTTGAAGGCCCGTGACCTGTGGGACCTGGCGTGGTTGCAGGATCGGGGTAACAAGATTGACTTCGACCTGGTGCAGAAGAAGTTCGCTGACTACGGAGTGACCGACATCGCTGAGCGGATCGAGCTATGTCGTGGCCGACTGGATGGGCCAGATGCCGCTGCCGGGTTCCGCGCTGAGATGGTGCGCTTTGTCACCCCCACGCTTGCAAGGCAGCTGGATAACTCCAGCTTCGTCGAGCGATATCTGTCCGGCGCTCGCGAGGTCCTCAACAAGGCTGAAGAGGGGCTGGAGCTTGCGCCGGCCGCTCGGCCGGGCTGACCTCGCCCCCGTTCTTTGATCGACTATTGTTGTAGTAAGCTTCAGAGAACACTGAGGGCGCAACAATGACGTTTACCCATGAAGAAGCGAAGGCCTGGGCCGATTGCGGCATGAGCGAGGCCGATATCGCCCTCATCAAGGCTGCGGGCGGAATGGCCGGGCTTCGAGCGGCGAAGGCAGACGATGCTGTGAAGCTTGGCTACCAGGACATGCTGGATTCAGCGTTGCAGCGTCGACTGGTTGCCGTCCGCAACAAACTACGGGACCTGGGATGGGGTGGTGAACGCTTCAAGGCACTTCACCTCCAGGTCGATGAAGCCAATGTCGTGCTTGAGCATCAGTTCGAGCAGGTCGGGGCAGGGCGCAACGTCGTATCGATCTGCACTTCGCTACGAAGGATTGAGCAGTCTCCTGCCGAGCGGCAGCATTTGCCGGACACGATGGATGTTTCCGCGGCGGCCATGGCGATGCGAATTCATCGCGCTGCTCAGCAGCGTTTTGGTCTCAAGGTAGATCCGGCCGAGCGCCTTGACGAGATCAAGGAGCACCTTCAGAAGGCTGCAATGCTCTGGGGCGCCGTTGACGATGATGAGCGAGCACGGCTGGACGATTTTTCCTTCCCGGAGCTTCCCTTTGGCGAGAGGCTGGACTCGATGTTGGCCAGTGCGGTGGCGATGAAAGAGGAGCTGGAGCTGGGGCAAGGAATGGCTCCGTGACCAGCCTGCAGCGTGCAGTGCCTGGCGTTTGTGGGTAGGCTTCTCGGCATGAACGTAAGTGAAGGCCTGAGCCGCACTGTCGAGTTTACGCTCGACGTAGATGACGGGATTCGGATCGGCGACGAGGTCGTGATCCGCCTGTCCAAGATCAACAAGCTTCAGGCGCGCCTGCAGATAAGTGCGCCGCGGCAGGTCCACGTCTGGCGTGCAGAGATCTACCGGAAGATCAAGCAGGGCGGTACTCAATGACTTTGCATCGCCCCAGTACTGTCCAGGCCGTGTGTCTGTGCCTGGCTCTCTACGGGCTGACCACCGCCTCCAAGCTCCCCACGATGCTGGGCATCGCGGCCGGCGGTGCGCTGTTGGTCATCGCTGCGCATGCATGTACCAAGAACCGCTGGGAAGCGGCCACGATCGTCGCGTTTGCCTCGACAGTGATGGTGGCACTGACCCTTTTGATCAGGCACAGCGCCCGCGGCCTGGTCACTGCGTTCGGGATGCCAATCGCCGATGGCCCTTGGGACCATGCGCTTTTCATGCTCGCCGTGGCGATGCCATACGCCACGTTGAGTGTTGTGGCAGTCGGGATGGTATGGGCGCTTGCCCGTGACGCAGACGGGCCTTTGGCGCGGCCGCACTGAATGCCCGGGTGGCCGCAGCCGAGCTCAGTGCTTCGGCTGCGGTCGGGGGTCGAGGCTCAATGCTCGTTCTGGTCGACCCAGGCGGCGGCTGCCTCTCGGGTACAGTCCGCCAAAATGACTTCCGGGGCACGATCAGGGCGGGCAGACGGGCGAATCAGATGGTTGCGACCATCTCCGTCACAATGCAGGACTGCGCGTGATCGCATAGCTACCCATTCGGCCAGTTTGGTGTTGGCCAGCTCGGCAGCTTCCTCGACCGTCGCTGCAGTCCCAAGGGCCGAGCTCCGGTCCCATGCGCCTCCGTGGAGGCATCGCACGGCCAGGGCGCCACTGGGCATGGTCTGGGCGTAGGGAACGTCCCACCACTGGTCCAGCTCGGCCGTGGAGCGCTCCTCGTTGGGGGTGTCGTCGAAACCGGGCGGAAGCGTCGGATCAACCAGCAGGGTGGCGGCGGTAACAGGGGTCATGAATGATCTCCTTGCGAGGGTTTGGGCAAGCTTAGTTCGGTGTGTGTAATCACGCCGCGTTTTGATTGAGCCTGGCTCCAGGGAAGCGCGTTACGGCCTGAGCGAGGTAGTCCCATTGGGAGTCGCACGCCAGCCAGTTGCGCCCCGTCCGTTCGGCTGCAGCTGCCGTGGTCAAGCGGCCCCCGAATGGGTCGACCACCAGGTCGCCGGGCCGTGAGAGCCAACGCACCAGGATCTCCGCCAAGCGATAGGGCATGGGCGCCCCGTGTGCTTGGAGCCCGTTTGCCTTGGCGTACCGGTTCAGCGCAACCGACTCTTTATCGAAGTGACCAAGGTTGATCACATTTCGCATGATGGTCCCTTCAACCGGGCGGCCAAAGGAGCCCGGCTTGAGGGTGTGAGCGCCGTCACTATAGCTGGCTGTGCGCTGCTCCCCGCCGCGAGCGATCAGCCGGGCGTGGCGCTCGCTCACGGGCTGCAGCACTCGGTCGACAGACGCGAACCACTCCTTCGGGGAGTTTGTGAACACGAGGATGGGTTCGTAGGCCGCGTTCAACTGCTGCCTGGACTTTGCGCACCACTGCATAGGCACCCCGGGCACGGGAGAGCCCTTGGCCCAGATCACCTCATCGCAGAGCTGGAGGCCGAGCCGGTGGTGAAGGGCGAGTACGAGTCGATACTTGTAGAGCGATCGCGCTGCAGAGCCGCGCTCGAACACGTCATTGCTGATGTTCAATGCCACGGAGCCACCCGGCAAGAGCGCTTTTACGATCGGCTCCAACGAGCTGCAGATGAAATCGACGTACTCACGCTCTCCGACCTTCCCATACGCCCGCCCTTTGGCGACCGCGTACGGCGGTGAAGTGATGGCTACCGCTACCCCGTCATGGAGGTGAGGAAACACCGATTCGCACCTGGCGAAAATAGCCACCCCCAGCTTTGTGCTGAAGGCCACAAGCGCCATGCCCGCCGGCGCTTGTTTCGGATCGTCCTGTTGCCGCTTCTTCAAGCGCCATACACCGCGTTTCCCCTCCACCCGCTCCAGCAAGCCCATGCGCCGAGCGTTCTGCTGACACCACCGCAAACGGCGGTGAGCAAGGTTGTGGGTTCGCCCGGACTTGCCGACCGGTGCGGACTCGGACATCTGCATGTCAGTCAGGCCGAGCTTGGCCTGCACCTGTCGGTAGAGGTCGGTATTGGTGAGCGTGTCTTCAGATTCTTCGTACGCTGAAATTACCGCTCGTTGCACTTCGTCGGCTGAGAGGTTGGTGCCCGCCATGGCTGTACCTATCGTTGGGTGAATTTGCTTCGCCCCATTGTATGTAACGCCCCCTGCGTCAACAACTATCATTGCAGTATGCTACGAGTTAGCATTGCTCCAGCTGGGCCGTTTCGCCGGGCTTATGATGCTTCTTCGATCTTGCTGGTTAAGGAAACCTTGTGCACGCGCTGAAGCAACACGCCACAGAACTGGTCCGGCTCCTCAAAGAGGCAGAGCGCCCCGGCGCCATCGCTGCTGCTGATGACGTGAAGGCTGCGCTCTTCGCTCGACGGGAAGCTCTCGCGCCGCTTCGCCGCTTCCTGAACAGCCTCACGGATGCACAGCTGAAGCAGCTCGTCGGCCTGATGTTCTTCGGACGGGACTGCCGCAATGGCGACTCAGAGGACCTGGATGCGACTACTGAAACGGTCTGGCAGGGCAGGGCCGATGCGTACTTGGCATTTGAAACAAAGACGGCGCACAACCTCGAAAGCTACTTCACGACGGCGTTCAAGAACCTTCGCAAGAACAGTTGAGCGCATCACCCCAACACCGACAAAGGAACATTGCATGGCCCTCGCGACCCCTCCGCCGCTTCCGTTCGTTGAGCCAGATCCGGTGCCGATGCTTGTGCCCGAGCTTCGGGAGCAGATCTTCGCGCTCGCAAAGCGTCCGGCCCTGCTGAAGCAGCTGGGTAAAGCCGTCGAGCGGGCCGTAGGGTTGTCGTTGGTGACCAATACTGATGGCCAGCCGCGGGACCCAATGGTCATTTCACCGTTCGGCTTCCAGGCGAAAGAGGGCTGGGAGCTGATCATCGAGGGCAAGACACGCGAGGACGCCTATTACACCCTGGCAGAACAGGCCGCCGGCATGCTCTTAAGTGGGAAGCCGCGCCGCCCGTACGTGAGTGACAGCGCGTACCAGGATCTCGCTCGCATCTTCCCCAGAGGGTTTCCCATCGGCAATCTCGACGCCGTCGAAGCCGACTTGAGCGCATTTATGGCCGCGCCAGCCACGGCGGCGGCGGCCGATGAGGAGGCTGATCGAAACGTGATGGACGATCAACTGCCAGTTCCGGAGAGCATTGCAGACTATCACTGGGATGGCCGCTCCGTTCGAGATATTGAACGCCGGTTGGATATCGATAACTTCTGGCCCAGCGATGTGCAGCGCTTTCAGCACACCGTTCCTGAGGAGGTTCGCACCGCGCTCCAGTACGTGGAAGACAATCATCCAACCAATTCCATCGAAAAGGTAACGCATAGCTTCCAGATCTTGGCCGTGGACGCTGATCAGCAGGCACTGGTCTTCCGCAGTTCGTGGAATAGCTACACCGATGCGGAGGGGCAGTCATGCAACGTTGTTCCAGTCGAGACCGCGGTGAAGCAGTACATGGAGTTCAAGAAGCAGCCGCTTGTCGAGAAGGTTGCGGGGATGCTTGAGCTGCTTGAAAGCGACTTGCGCGATATTGCGGAAGCTCGCGGGACGCCGGACCTGACGTGCGAGTTCGCCGGCAATCTGTTCTTTCTCGCAGGAGCGGATCAGGAGCTGGCGCATGCGCCGGCCGAGCCGGGCTCGCAGGTCGCGTTGGCGAATGAGCTGCTGCGGAATGCAGAAGTGGCTGCGCTCGAAGAGCTAGCGGTAGCACTCAATCCAAACGGCAGGGCACCCCATGATGTGCAATCCTACGTCGGAGACCAATCGCAGGCGCAGCCAATGCCCGATTGGCTGCGAGAAGCGGTCGACGAGTTCAACGCCGAGAACTCTCCAGCGCCACGGATGTAGCCCCCGGTGATGGCGGCCGGCCTTCAGTTGCGAATGGCCGAGCCGCTATCCCTCCAACGCGTCGTATCACCCAAAGGATGAGTCGCATGAAGAGCAAGCCAAATCCGGAGCCGGCCCTGCCTGACGTTCTCTCAGATCGCCAGGCCACCAATCGCAGGTTGCGATGGAAGGTGTTTGCCTACGAGAAGTTCCTGAACCCGGTGCTGTGGTTCTTCATGGGAATGGCCGCCGCCGCTTCAGTCCTGGTGATCCACCTTGCCTCTCCGGACGATCGCGTGGTCGCTGCAGCTTGCGCTTTCCCCATCCTCATCTGTGCGATCCTCCTTTACGCTGAATTCAACCGAGAACTGGCCGGCATCGGGGAGCTTGATGTCCTGGATGCAAAGTACCTGGAGCATATGGAATGGCTCGCTGACAATGACGATGCCGTCGCCGAATGGCTGGCGGCAGCAAAGAAGGAGCGCAAGACGCTGAGGGGGCGAGATTACGGGGCAGCCCTCGATCACTACCAATGGCTTCTTGACAGCCAGGGACAGTCATACGGCGAGGGATTGTCGTGTATGGCCATGCCGCGCAGCAATCGAAAGCGGCTGCCGTCCCAAGCGCCAGAGCTGGCGTAGTGCGTTACAGGCAATCCGCACCACCGCACCTGGCATCGGGCAGGCCGACCGGCAGTAGCCAGATCCGCGGTCGTTGCACCACCACCTCGCGGCGATGGTGGTGCTTACAGGGCGGCCGCCCCTGATTGGGTGGAGTTCCAGGACTTGGTAGCATGCTGCGCTTATGCCGCCAGATGGAACTGCCATGAGCCCGACCCCGCCGATCTCCATCAACGACTACTGTCGCCTTCATGGCGTCATCCGGTCGGTGCTCGCCGTTGGTGGCGGGAGCCCAACCAAGTCCTGCATCTTCTACGCTCTGGCCGGCGCCTACCTCCTGAGTAAGCACCATGGGATGCAGGCAATGCCGGCGGTGGGCGGTGCATTCGTCTGTACTGGTGGTTCCCGTGAGGCTCCACAGGTTCTGAGCTATGCAAAGCAGGAGGACGGACGCTGGTACAGTGACCAGGACGCGTTCCACGCATGGATTCAGATCCAGACGCCGGCTGGTGAGTGGATGGTGGACCTCACGGCCCCGCTCTACAGGGAAGCGTTGATTGCCGCCGGCCTGGGCGAGGGCGTGCAGGTGCCGCGCCGGGCGTTCGTGAGGTCTGCCGCCGACATGGCGGAAGATGTCGAAGACCTTGCGGCCCCTGGTGACTTCTTACTGGCGCGTAGCGCAGAGCACACTGCATGGGTCCTGTCCCAAAATGGCGTGCGCCCAGATGTGGGCGACCTGATTGATATCTGCGCGCACTGGTACCGTCCTTGGCCGTCTGAGATTCCCGCTTCGATGCCGATCGGATCAACCGTTGCGGCGTCTCAACTGGCGGTTCTTTCTGTCCCCAAACTAGATGGCTACTGGGGCGTTGCGAGCTAGCCGCCTGGTTCCCGCGATATTTACCGTGACGCGTCACGGCTCTTAGCCTCAGGCCGGAAAGAAGTCTCGAATGTCAGCCATGACTTCCTCAACCATCAGCATCAGGCCGTAGGCGCGAATCATGGTCGCGTCCGCGTAGGGGACGTCGACGGGATGCCCTGGAACCACCTGGCAGAGCAGGGCGGTGGGCGCAAGGGACAGGTGCGATCGGCATACGGTGGGGCGGCTTTCATACGCAGAGCACGCCGAGTCGACCAGGAACGGGCAGGGGACGCCGTCATGCTGTGCGCCATCCCGCAGCTGGCCGGCGTCAGCCCCCTCGGTAAAGGCTCGCACGGTAAGAGCCCCAGCGGGTGCCTGCATTGCCCGCCCCGTTGCGCTCGCAAGCGCACGCGCTTCGGCCGAGGTAATGACAACGGGCAGATGGCAACACGCGTCACACCCTTGGCGACAGGGCGAGAGCTCTGCGAATGGCTCCGCCCAAGCGCTGGTGGCCTCCAGGATGAGGCGGATACGCTTGCCCTGGCGCGGGGTCCGCGCGGCGAGGGCAATCAGCTCCCGCGCCTTCCTGTCGCTCGGCGCACGAGAAGCCAGTTTGGCAACCTTGTCGGCCGCGTCGCTCGCGGCCGACTGCTCAATCGCTCGCTGCGCGAGCAGCAGCTCTTGCTGGGGCTCGGTGAGCCGCGGCAGTGAAGGTGGCAGTGACGCATGCGCACGACGCATTGCGATCAGTTTCCTGGCTTGTCATCCGGGAAACCGTCCCGGCAATCAGCATCGACCAACGCATATCCATAGGCCTTAGCTGCCGCCTCAAACCGCTCCTGGAACGAGTCAGCACCGGGGCGAGTTGCTTCGCCGAAGGTTGGCCAGGCTTCGCCGAGCAGCTGGTGCGACAGTAGGTTGGCCAGCCGGCCGAGCAGCTCCGTATCATCCGCTCCCCATTCCTCGATCATTTCCAGCAGCTCATCTTCGTCTGCCACCAGCTCACGCGCCTGACTGGCGCTCAGGCTAACGCCAGTCACCTGCAGCTCTTCTGCGATCTCAGCGAACAGCCCGTCCTGATCTTGACCGCTTCGATTAGACACCATTCTTTTCCTCGCATGTCTGCGTGCTGACGTGACGAAAAGCAGCAACCGCCAACCATGCCGCTCGATCCGCTCCAGTTAAGGTGTCGCGATTCATTTGAAAGTACCCGGGGAGCTGCGAATCGAGCTCGGTGTTTCCTACGCAGCTCGCGAGCTTCCTCTTTCCATCCTGCAGCAGTGCCGAATCAACGCCGATAAGTGCACGAGCTGTCATGAGGATCACCGTCTCGGGGCTCACCTCCCCGCGCATGACACTTGCGATGGCGTCGCCGAGAAACACCCCCACTTCCTCTGCCTGCTGATCCTCTAGATGGCTCGCTGCTGGAGTGATGGCGTTCTGAACAGATGTATTTCCACTAGTCAATTTCGTTCTCCTTAATCTGAAAGCAAGAAATGGATTCGGGCGTGGTCACAGCACGAAGGCGGAATGGTGGAAGCTATGTAGTTGTGCGGCGACGATCCACTATCCCTTTGCGACTGGCGCTGCCTCGTTCGTTGTCGACTTGGCAAGCTCACGAAGAGAGGAGACCAGCTCGCGAACCGTGTTTTGTGCCATATCCCTCTCAGCTTTAGCCGCTGCAAGATTGGCTTGGGTTTCGGCCAACAGCTCCACACGTGCCTCCATACCCGCAATCTTCTCCTTGGCGGCGTTGAGCTCTTGCAAGGCCGCGCGCAGCTCTGCCGCCTTTGCTTGCTCGCGGCTGGACGATTCAGTAATGACCCTATCCAGATCAGCCCGGAACGCCGCTGACAGCTGCGTGTTCAGCACCACGGCGCGTTCCAGAGCCTCAGCAGCCATCTGGCGGCGCTCCTGCTCTGATTCGTTCCAGGCTGACAGCGCGTCAAGGGCTATCTGTTCGGCTTCCCGGGCGGCTTCAGTGGCCTGCTTTGCTGACTGCTCTCGCGCAGACAGCTCCGCAACCCGAACTTCCAATGAAGCTACCTGGGCCAGCAGCTTGTCCCGCGTGGCATCGGCTTCCAACCTGCTGGCCGCGCCTCCTTCGTGAACGCGGTGCAGTTCTGCGTTGAGCTGGCCGACCTCGCTCTGCGAGCGCTCCAGCTGAGCACTCAGGGACGCTTTGTCCGCCCGCAGCTCGCTGATCAGCCGCTCCAGATTCGCCTCGCGGTCGGCCAGCTTTTCAGACTGTTCAAGCAGCGACCCCTCCCGCATGTCCAGGGCCAGCTGCGCCTCCTGCAACTGCTGCTCGCGCCGGTCCAGCGAAGTCCGGCGTTCGAGCTCTGCCGCCGACACGACCTGCGCAGCTTCGTCCACCGCCTGTCTGACTTTTGCGGCCAAGTCGTCGGCAGGTTTGCGATCGCGCTCGGCCACAACCTTGGAGGCAAATGCGGGACCGTTCGCGGCATACCATTCGTTGATATATCGCGAGATGACGGGCGGGCTGCCACGCCCGCCGACGCGCTCGCGCACAGCCTGATGGGTGGGCGTGACACCATCGGCCACCAAGGACTCGATCGCCTCGTACGCCTCATCGGGGCGAAGGCTGGGATTCTGGGCCATCAGGCCACCTCCGCTGCGGTAGATCGTGATGGTTCGCCGCCCCGAGCGAGCGCGGAACGAATCAGCTCGATGTCTTCCCCGCGCTGTCCGCTGGCGTTGTACTTCTTGCGACGTTCGAGGATCTGTCGAATCACATGCTCGGCATTGCCGGCACTGGCGACATCGGCAGCATGGCCTTGGCATGGCGTGCTCAATTCAGACATGGAGTTCATGATTGGTTTTTCAGCGTTCAAGGGAATTGCGATCATGGGATATGACGCAGCTATTACAGCGCGCTCAGCGTGCGTTGCGACAACCAAGGGAACAGGGCAGCGCCAGCCTCGGTCAGCGCCAGGCAGCGGACTTTGCGCTTCTCATTCTCCTTCACGCTGAGCGTTGGGTCGAATACCAGCTTCTCGTCGACCTCACCCCTAGAGACAAGCCCCATGCAATGGGGTTCATCTCGGTAGCGCCAAGCGTCCTCAAGCTCGACGTAGCGCAGCTGCCAGCCGTGGCGGCCGCTCTTCAACTCTTGAACGGCCGCTTCCGGATTCGCGTAACGGGACGTGATCCGATGGAGGGCAGCCGCGCGATCGGCGGCGCTGCCGGTGGTGTAGACATGTGCCAGCATGTCGTGGCGCGCGATCAGCAGACAGGGCGTCCCGCCGACGTGGGCGATGCCCACCGCAAATTGATAAGCATTCCGGACCACATACCCCCCTTTACTGTCCAGCGCCTGCTTGCAGACCCAATCCAGATCGAGCCCTTTCTGAAAATGAGCGGACTGAGCCGCCGGCAGCTGTAGCAAGGCCTGTGCCTGCTCGTAGCGGAGCGTGCCCAACAGGGATTTGGTTTCGAGCCACTTGGCAGCACCATCGTCAATCGTCCGGTCCAGGCGCTCGTGGTGATATCCGGCGGGATTGGCAGGGATGGTGGTCAGGTACTCCCAGTCGTGCACCACATGCTCGCCGGCGGACGGCCGTAGCAGCTCCCTGGCCCAGTCGGAGAGTACGGCTTCGCCAGTGCTGCCGTCGAACTGGACCGTGGCGCTCGTCGTGTGCCGGGGTTCGCCGAGCAGCGGATCGTGTTCGGCAATTGCCGGCTCCAGATAGACCTTGAAGCGCCCCTTGCCGGTCGAAACAAGACGAAGCGGCCGGCGTCCGTTCGCCGTGCACCACCGCTGAAGTACTTCGACGCGACTGTTCTGCGCCGACAACAGGGTATGCAACGTGTCGAGTACGTTGCGCATGAAGGCGGGGAAGCTGCTGTTAGTCGTATCGGGCGCACGACGATCACGGCGGGCCGCGCGGGCGATAGCCATGGCGTCAGTGATTGCAGCCTCAAGCGCTTCAGGATCATGGGCGATACGCCCTTCGGCCACGGCTTGGCGGAGTCGCTGGCGCAGAGGCGCCTCGGCGGCATCGCGCTCAGCCACCCATGCCCTGGCGACCTGGAAAAGCTCGACGTAGTGATTGTAGCGGCGACGCTCCGACCGGGAGGTCAAGTAGTAGGTCAGTTCCGCGGCATGCAGGCGATCGAGGACCAGCACGTCATTGAGCGCCCGGTCCTCCAGGTACATCCGGCCATTGATTTCGCGTTCTTTGTACTCATGTACCAGCGGCACTTCAATGTAGTTACCGCGTTTGTCCTGGCGGACGCACGCCACGACTGGCCGACTGTCCTTGGCGACGTAGACCCGGTTGTAATCCCATGTGTGTGCGTACTGATACGTCTCCTTTGATGCAAACGCACCAGGAATGAACTCTTGCTTGAACAGCGCCGAGGTCCGCACCGCTACCCAGGCGCCGGGGCCGAGGTACCGGTTCTGTGCGTCGCGGTATGAGGCGAAGCTGGGGCGCTGCACGCCGATCAGGTTGCTTTGGTCGACGAGATGCAGGTAGCGCTCCTGGAAGCCCCAGTCCAGCCACGATGCAAACGGCGGTACAGCCCAGTTGCTCAACACCGCGCCGCGATCGCGCAGGCCCCACAGCGCGGTCAGCACCTTGGCATAGGCATCCAGGGCCCCTAGCTGGCTGCGCTGCGCCTTGGCGTAGGCGATGTCGTCGCGGAGGATCTTGTCTCCGCCACGATCCGCGAAATGGGTGATCTGCTCGGCCGCGCTCGGCATGAGCTGGGTGATCTTCTGCAGGAAGTCAGCAGTGTCGATCAGGTAGATCTGCTCACCGTCACGCAACAGCAGCCGATGGCACTGATTGATGCGATTGAGCTGCTCATTTGCCAAGGCCGCGCCGATGTCACCGGTGCCTTTGGGCTTGACGAATTCCTTGTAGCCACCGCGGAATTTACACAGCACAATGCTGCGCTCAGCTGGCAGCATGCGCTGCACCAAGGCATCGTCGGCCAGTACGGCAACGATAGAGTCGAGGTGAGAATGGTCCAGCCCATCCTCCTCCAAGTGCAGCAGCAGCTCCTCATCGAGCGCCAGCAGATCCTGGTAGATGGTCAACGGGGCCTCAGCTGCGGCCGGCGCGCCTTCACGCAAGATTGTTACCTCCACCTCCTCGCCCGTGTAGACCTTGAGGTTTTCAACGGTGCGCAGGATACCCTTGACCGCGTCGAGCTGGCCTTTGGCAGCTGCCAGCGCCACGGTTGCGCGCTCGGTGTAGAACCGCGCCAGCTTCTCGCCCTGCGCCTGCAGGGCGCCGCTATGGGTCGCAATCCATTTCTTGGTGGCCTCTGCGTTCTCTCGCAGCTGCTCGGCATAGTTGGCCAGGTCGTGGACTTGGCCCGGCGTCGCCAGAGCCTGGCCGGCTTCGGGCGCGTCCGCGCTCGGGTCAAACCCCAGCGCACCCACCGGCGGGGCAACCGGTGCCGGTTGCATGAGGAGAGCCTGCGATTCCTGCATCTTCTGGTGGACGTTGAGCAGCTCGCTTTCGCGTACTTTGGTCCCTTCCGGGCAGTAGGTCCAGTATTGGAAGAAGCAGTCCGCGTGAAACTTGCTTTTATACGCGTGCCTTTCCGGCACGCTCGGGTGGGCGGCAAACTGATAGACATGCGGCTCACCGTCTGCGTACTCGATGTCTTCCAGCAGTAGTACTGTCCCGGCCTGCAGCTTGGGGGCCTGAACCTGTTTGTCGTTCTCCTGGCCGGTGACCGCCTGCAGCAAGCGCCAGTAGCTGCCGGGACGGGGCTCGTCCAGGCGCTCGACGGTGGTGCTGGTGCCGCGCTCGACGCGTCGGATGACCAGGTCATTGCTGGGGGTAGGTGAATCAGCAGCCATGGTTGGTGCTCCAGTCGCGATTGCGAACCCAGTCGATGAACGACTCGTTCGATTCCGAACGCAGATAAGCCTGATAGCGCTGCTTGGATCGCGACAGCGGTGGCGCTACCGCTACTGACACCGCCGCCGCGCGGCCGCAATCGGTGACCGTAAAAATGTCATCGCCACCGGACATGGCGCTCCCCGCATGCCGGGTCATCATGCCTGCCGCGACCAGCGAGGTGCACAGCGCGTGGTCGGCGCCGCCGGCGCCGGTCACAAAGTGGTTGCGATAAGCACGGCCGGTGCCAGCGCTACCGACGCCCAGGGCATGCCGCAGCACATGCAGCTGCTCGGTGGTGAGTACTTCATTGCTCATCGGATCGCTCCTGGGAACTGGCGGGGTTCGCATCGAGCATGGCGCTCGGGGCGAGCGGGGTCTTGGGGGTGGCCTCGTGCCGGTTGCGGCCGGGATCGGCGCTGACGTCGTACAGCTCATGGACCCGGCGCACCATGCTTTCGCCTTCCTCTCGGCGCCAGCCGTGGTGCTGGTAGACCGCCTGCAGCAGCTCCAGTGCAGTCGGCCGCGCCATGAACCGTGGTGCCACTGGGGCCGCGCCCAGGGTGGTAGCCACCGCCGCCGGTACCGCTAACGGTCCACGCAACTTGGTTAGGCAAAACTTGCAGGTGACCACCTCCCCCTCGCCAGCGATGTTCATGCCATCGCGGCTGCGGGCATTCATGCGGCCACACAGGGTTGTGGTGCAGGTCGCGCCGGGGCGCTGGATGCGTCGCCCGGCGTGCAAAACCATGTTCCGGCCGCTCATGGGTGCGCCGCCTGGCACAGCTCAGCGGTGCGCAGCGCGATCTCGTGCCACACGCGCTCGCGCTGTTGGCGCGCCTGCTGCAGGAAGGAGGCACGGTGCTTGCGCATCCTGGCGCGCTGCTGCCGGCGTTGCGCAGCCGTGCCCGCTGTGACATCCACTCCGGAACCGACGCCGCGGCTGGCCAACAGCCAGCGCTGTTGCTCCCTGGCCGCACCAACCCAGTAGGCACATGGCACGGCGATATGGACGCATTCGCGTGGACTGAGGGCTTGAACGTGCAAAAGCGGGAGTTTTTCCTGGATCATTTGGGAGTCCTAGGCTGCAC
The DNA here is from genome assembly GCF_056861055.1 of Stenotrophomonas sp. 115C5. Classification (NCBI taxonomy): domain Bacteria; kingdom Pseudomonadati; phylum Pseudomonadota; class Gammaproteobacteria; order Lysobacterales; family Lysobacteraceae; genus Stenotrophomonas; species Stenotrophomonas sp. 115C5. The sequence continues at coordinate 19,350 of NZ_JBSPUQ010000012.1, read as the reverse complement.
ACGTATAACGTACCATGGAGTGTATTACGTAATACACAATATGTGCAATAACTGTCGGGTATTGCATCTATCAGCAGGATTTCGAGGATTTGACGAACGACCACGGCTGGCGTAGGCTCGATCTGCACGGGTGCGCCTGCGCCCGCCAACTGGATCTGCCGCCATGACCACGCTGAAGTACCTGGGGCTGCCGGACCTGACCGGCCACGCACCTGAAAGCCTGACGCCGCACCTCGGACACCTCGAAGCCGATGCCCTGGGAGGCTATGAGCTGGTGTTGCCGGAGCTGCGGCAGGGCCTGCATGTTTGGACCCGAGGCACAGCAGCCTCCGATCCGACATGGGACGAACTGCAGCGCCTGACCGACGCTGTTCGCGGCTTCTCACGCGCGTTTTTGCTCCAGGGCAACCTGCGACGGTACCTGCGGGCTGGAGCCCGCCGCAGACCGATGGCATTTCGGCTCGATGCCAGGCGTCGCCAGCCCTATCAGTTCGCCATTGATGCCAGCCTCCACGAAAGCATGGCAACGTGGCTGCGTACATCTCATGATGGCGACGTGCTGGTAACGCTGTTTCCCCCGGAAGCGCGAACCGAGGCTCAGGTCGAACAGCAGCTGGAACAGGCGCTGCAGCAGCTGAGCGGCGGTAGAGCAGCTGAAACAGCAGACCCTTCCGAACGACACATCCCGGCCGAAACCACTGCCAGCGCTGTCGCGCGCTCAGAAGCAATTGACGGATGGCTGACCGCGCAGGAGGCCGGATTGCAGCTGCCTGGCCGCTCCGGGTCTCCCGCCCAGCGGGCCAGCAGACTAAGGCGCACCGGGCAGCTGTTCGCTGTGTGGGTGCCCGAGGAGCGGGCCTACCGCTTTGCGCCGTGGCAATTCATGCAGTCCGGTAGGCCCAGCCCGATCCTGCCCCAGATCCTCGAACTGGTCCGCGGCCCCAACGGCGTGGCCGCTGGCGAGCGCACCTCTGGATGGGAAGAGCTGGAATGGTTCCGGGCACCGCATGCGCTGGCCGATGGCCGCACGCCGGCCGAGCTGCTGGCCACCGATCCGCCCGCGATCCTGAAAGTCGCGCAGGCCGATTTCGAGGAAGGAGCCAACGATGCCCGGTGGTAGTCCGTGGTGTGTTGCCACCCCTACGCTGCAGGTAGTTCCGCAGATCCCGTTGTGGCACGTCTACAGCCGCGCCTACCACAGCCTTGCGCCCAATCCGTATTCCAAGGCCCGAATGGCCCTGGTGGGCTCGCACAGCATGTTCTATGCAGCAGACTCAGTTGCAGGGGCGCTGTGGGAAACCGTCTTGCGCAGCGTGGCGGTCGGTGCAAATCTGCAGGCCCACGTGCTGCCGATGCATCTTCATGGCTTCGACATCGTGCAGATCCGTGCGCGTCGCCCCGACCTGCCACTGCTCGCCCTGGGCCAACCCGGGCTGCGCGCCCTGTACCCAGATCCTGACTCTGCCGCCGCCCAAGCCGTTGCCACCCTGCTCCACCAACCCCACCACGCGGCCACTCACCCGCAGGCGACACAACTGCACACCGAACTGCAGGCAGTGGGTGTCGCTGATATGCCCGTGCTGAGTTGGCCGTCGCGCATGCACCACCCCAGCACGGCTTATCTGGCCTACGCCCCGCCAATGGATGACAGCTGGTGGGATGTGATCGCGCCTCCGGTCCAGCTGGACGACCCGGCAGCAGGCCACCCGCTGGTGGCCGCGGCACTGGCCAGCTCTGGCTACACCTGGGCCACGCCTTTGGCGACTACCGCGACGCCGCCGCCGCCAGTGCCAGGGACCGGGCCTTGAGCAAGTCAGCGCGTGCGGCAAACACACGGACCCTGCAGGTGCGGCCTGCAGGCGAACACCACCAGGTAATCACCGTTGCCAGCGACCGCAGCGATCGCGCCACGCACTGCACCCGCCCCTGCAGCGACTGCCCGTGGCGACTTGATGCGGTGGGGCAATTCCCGCCGGAGGCGTTCGTGCATTCGGCGGGCACCGCATACGACATGGCCACCTCGACCTTCGCCTGCCACCAGGCCGGTGCCAGCCGCCCCCGCATGTGCGCCGGGTTCCTCCTACGGGGCGCTGAGCACAACCTCACGGTGCGCCTGGCCAAGATCCGTGGAGAGCTCACCCGGCAACCAACGTCGGGCGGTCACCGGCTGCATGCCTCCTATGCCGCCATGGCGATCGCCAATGGCGTGGCCCCAGATCATCCGGCGCTGGCCCTGTGCCGCAGTGCTGACCACGATGCCGGCGGTTACTCGGCGCCGCAGCGAGTCGCCCCGGCGCCTGCCGCCTCAAAGAGATCACGCTCATGAGCGAGGGAAGGCCAGTACCAACCGCAGCGCGTGAACCCCAGCAGCTGCTGGTGGTCGACAACCTGGCCCCCGGTCTGCTGTTACCCCAGGGCGAGCCCTTGCAGCCCGAGACGCCCGCCATGCCCGGTCCTGCGGCGATCCGCGATCGCCTGCGTCGATGGGAAGCCAAGTACGTCAAGGGGCGGTCGGCGGCCACCATCAAAGCCGTCCGTGCCGATTGGGGGGTGGTCACCCACTGGTGCGAGCGCGCCGGCCGCTGCGCGCTACCGATGGCCGAGCCCGACCTGGTGCTGTTCCTCAACGACATGCTCACCCTGCGCCGCAAGAAAGCCACGCTGGTGCGCTACGTGCGCACCATTGCCCTGATTCACCGCGCCGCGCAGTTACCCAGCCCGCAGCAGCATCCGGAATGGAAGGATGATTGGGCGGTGATTTGCCGGCAATTGGGGGAGCTCGACCTCGTCGCGCCAAAGCAGGCTTCGCCCATGCGTACGTCACACCTTGACGCAATGCTGGCCACCTTGGGAGACACCCCCATCGAGCTGCGTGACGCCGCGCTCATCAGCCTGGCGTCGGACACGCTGTGCCGTGAATCCGAGCTGGTCCAGCTGCAACTGGGCGACATCCTGCCCACCGAGTCGTCAGATCGATTCACGGTCTACCTGGGACGGACCAAGACCGACCAGGACGGCATGGGTGCCTATCGCTTCTGCAGTGGGGAAACACATGCACGCTTGATGACTTGGTGCGAGTGTGCCGGCATCGCGAGTGCGAAGGACTACCTTTTCCTTCCGGTTGGTCGCCGTAAGAACTTCGTGCGGCCCGACACCGGTAAGCCAATGCTGCCGGTGCAGGTCGCCCGCGTGCTTGAACGCGTCGCCCGCCGGGCGGGCGTGGGGCCGCGCCTGACTGGGCATTCGGCACGCGTAGGAAGCGCGGTAGAAATGACGGAAGACGGTGCATCCGTCCGCGCCATCATGGATGCCGGCGGATGGCAGGGGGAGCGCATGGTGTTGCAATACACGAAGCAGTCGAGGGCCGGGCTGAATGCCATGGCCGATCTGCGGCGGAAACAGAAAACGACGGAGCACAAAAAAAATGGCTGATGTGGACACGAACGAGAGCCTAGCCGCACCTCCCGATGGAACGACTCACAACGGGGCCGCAATGTCTGCGGATGAATTGCAAAAGCGACTTGAGTACCTGGAACGGCTGGTTCTCCCTCGAACGGCGTCGCATGAACGTCTCCTGAGGGGTCAGAACAACGCGAGCAACAGTACCAAAGCATTGACCCGCGATGCATTTGGCGAGCTCATGCTGAGCATCGAAACCGCGCAAGGGATCATCGCCGATGTGTTCCATCGCCTAGATGGGAAGCGGTGGTCAGCAGAAGGTGATAATTTGAAAAGACACCTCTTGCTGGCGTCCTTCGCTTCAAACATGGCTCTGATTGAAGCGCTCACGGCCCAAGGTATGTATGTGTCGGCGTCAACGCTTGTGCGTCAGCAGATGGAAGGTCTCGCTGAGCTTGAGGGTATTGAAGCAGGCAAGCCGCGCAGAAAAGATAAGACAGCAAACGTCGGACTTCTGCGTTGGAAACTTAGCAAGGCGTACGGAAGCCAGAGCGACATTGCCCACAACGACCCTGACAAGCTGTTCCAGTTGCTAGCCCAGGAACAGACAACCGCAAAAGACGTTGATTCCATATCTCCTGCCGAAGAAACGGACCGGCCAACATTCTCCCTGGACCTCTATCCACGATTTATCGAAGGGAAGGCAAAGCAGCTGCTTGCACAGCAGGCATGTCTAGCATTGATTGTCTCGGCTCACGCGCTCTGCTTCATGCAGGACGTGTCCAATGAGGTGGTGTCCGATCATGATGTGGACTTGATTCAATTTCTTGGTTGGACGCTGGAAAAGCAAGGCATCGTAGAGCCAGCCACTAAAAAATAATTTACACCGTGGCGCTTCCTTCGCCATCGCACGGTAATCCATGAGCTTTGAGCATGGCGAGGATGCGGCCTTGGACGTAGGCCTCATCCTCGCCGGCATTGTCTTCGATCACGTCAGCCTGGCCAGCAAACGCTTGCCAGAAGTCGTCGCCATACTCCTGCTGCAGACGCGGTATCGCTGCATCCAGCTCGTCCAACGCCCGATCAATGGATGCGCGATTCCCCGTAAGAGGTGTGCAGGTCGCGCCCTCTGTCTCCGATGGGATCAGCCCTGCAGAGGCTAGTAAACAGGAAAGGTGGCCCTGAAGAGCTGCCCGGTCTTCATGGGGAGCATCATCGACCAACGCTTGCGCTTGAGCTTCAAAGGCCAAGTAGTCAAAGTCGGCGTCCTCATCGCTCCCCAAACGCGGAAGCCGGTTCCTCAAGGTGTCCAGCGCGGATTCAATTTCTGGGCGGGATTTGGGCATGGTGAGTGGCCGTAGATCGATTGCAGCAGCCTGATACCCCTGGCATCAAGAGCACGCGAAAGCGCGTCAACAGACTGAGCGCCCCGGAGAACCAGCATTTTGCGAGCGGCGCTGAGCAAGGGCGCGGCCACGGGCTCAATGGCCGCGTTCTGCCCGTGTTGGCTGCGGTACCGATGCGCGCAGGCGGTGCCGGCAGAGCCAAACGCCAAGGCCGGTCGGCCGCTGAACGGTCGCGGACATGAAAGGGTCATCTGGTCGGTTAGTATTTGTACTAACATTCGGGCTGTCTCGTGTCATGAGACACCACCCACGCAGAGTTCCCGCCATGCAGTCCCTCACCGTTCCCCACACGATCGCCACGTTGATCGGCCCAGCGGCCATCGACGGCCCGGCGCACGTCGTCCCGTTGGCCGGCGCGCGAGCCCGTCTGGGCTTCCCCTCCCCGGCCGACGACTTCATGGACGATGCCGTTGACCTACACCGCCTGCTGGTCCGGAACCCGGCAGCCACCTTCCTGTACCGGGCGGATGGCTGGTCGATGCTCGGCGTAGGCATCAGCGACGGCGACATCCTGGTGGTAGACCGGTCTGTGCAACCTCTGGCCGGTGACCTGGTCATTGCCATCTGGGACGGAAATCAGCCTACGTGCAAGGTGCTCCAGCTGTTCGAGCACCACCTGGAGCTGCATTCGGCCAACCCCGACTTCCCCCCAATCGTGCTCGATCAGGGCACCGAGGTGGAGGTGTTCGCCGTAGTCGGTGTCGTCCGCCAGATCCAGCGGAGGCGCGGCCATGTTCGGGCTCGTTGACGGCAACAATTTCTACGCCAGCTGCGAGCGGGTTTTCCAGCCGGCTCTGCGCGGCAAACCGTTGGTGGTGCTGAGCAACAACGACGGGTGCGCGATCGCGCGATCAGCAGAAGCCAAAGCCCTGGGCATCAAGATGGGCCAGCCCGCGCACGAGCTGAAGCACCTGGTACGGCATCACGGCCTGCAGCTGCGCTCCGCCAACTTCGGATTGTATGGGGACCTGAGCAGCCGCGTTGTATCTGTGCTGCGCGATGCGGCGCCCCGCGTCGAGGTTTACAGCATCGACGAGAGCTTCATCGACCTGGACCGCATTCGGAACAGGGAGCGTTTTGCGCGGGAGCTCCGCGCACGGGTTCATCGGTGGACCGGCATTCCGAACTGCATCGGTATCGGCCCGACGAAGACGTTGGCCAAGCTGGCGAACAAGGCAGCAAAGTCGGGTGATGGCGTTGTCGACCTGAGCGACCCGCTGAAGCGGGAAGAGCTGCTGCGGCGGTTTCCAGTAGAGGACCTGTGGGGCGTTGGGCGACGCTTGGCGCCCAAGCTGATGAACATGGGCATCAGGACCGCCTCCGCCCTGCGTGACGCGCCCCCCGATGACATCCTTGCCACCTTCGGGGTGACCCTCGCACGGACCCAGCGGGAGCTGCAGGGACATGCGTGCATGGAGCTGGAGGAGGTGGAACCCGACCGACAGCAGATCATGGTGAGCCGCTCGTTCGCGGATCGGGTTGCCGACCACGATGCCGTCGCCCAGGCGCTGGCTACCTTTGCAATCCGGGCCTGCGAAAAGCTGCGTGCCCGTGGGCTGGTGGCATCCGGCCTGTGGGTGTTTGCCCATTCCGACACCTTCCGGCCCGAACTGCCGCAGCACAACGCGACGCGATCGGTCGTGCTGCCGGCGGCGACCTCAGATACCACGCTCGTGCTTGGCGTCGTCAGACAACTACTACGCGGCCTGCTGAGAGATGGAATCGGCTACAAGAAAGCTGGAGTTGCATTGCTTGACCTGGCCAAGCCTCACGACCTGCAGGCAGACCTCTTCACCCCAGCCGTAGCTGGGAACGACGCACTGATGGCGACCCTCGATCAGATCAACCGCAAATTCGGGCGCGGTGTGGCCGGACTCGGGGCGTCAGGCTGGAAGGACACGCCCGCCTGGGGCATGCGCCAGCGCATGCTTTCCCCGAACTACACGACCTCAGTGCACGAACTTCCCCGCGCCCAGTGCTGACGTCCGATGTAGCGGTAGGGGGCCGTCACGTGGGCCGGTCAACGCTGTGCGAAGAACTCTACCACCGCTGCGGAGTATGGTTCGTCAATGTGCGGCCGATTCGTCCAGCTCCCCGTTGTTGACTTGGGCCAGCCCGGCCTGGCTGACCTTGCTCCCGGGTTGGCCGGGATCGAGGCTAGCTACAACCTGGCGCCGACGCAGCGCGCATCGATCATCATGGATTGCGGGGAAGGCCGGCAGGTCACACGTCTGGCATGGGGTCTGTTGCCGTTCTGGGTGACGGCCAAGGCCATGCAGGGCAGGGCCATCAATGCCCGCATCGAGACGGTAGCCACCAAAGCGACCTTCCGGACAGCGTTCAAGAAACGCCGGTGCGTCATCCCCATGGCGGGATACTACGAGTGGTCTATCAGCCCAGTCGACGCGAACAAGGACCCGTGGTTCATCCACGCAACTGGCACGCTACTCGCCGCCGGCCTGTGGGAGGACACCAGCCCTCTTCTACCCGACGGCAACCTCGGCACCTTCACTATCATCACCGGCGACAGCAGTGGCGTATCGGCTGACATTCATGACCGAATGCCAGTGTGGCTACATGCCGGCCAGATCGACGACTGGATGGCCGCCAGCCCGGACGATGCCATGGCGATGCTGTTGGCCAGCGAGCCACCGGCCATGGAGGCTTACCGCGTCAGCCGAGCCGTCAACAAGCCCAAGAACAACGACCAGGGCCTGCTGGAACCGATCTTTTGACCAAGCCTCCTCCTGGCCCGAGTGCTAGCCGGGGTTGTCCGCAATCCCCTAGCGGCGTTCTGGCTGTGGCTGAAGGAGCTCTTCCACAGAGGTCCACTTTTGGCGAATTACCTACAAAGTAGGTTGTGCGCCAAAAGCGGACCCAGCGGCCGTGAAACGGCTGCTTGCACTTCACCGCGCCTACTATTTCACCAATTGCAGATGCCTGGTGGCTGGGCGTGCATCCGCTGGGGTCACTTCCCCGCTACTCATGGCAACTACCATCTCGAAGCCCATCCGCGCGAACCAATTCCTGGTGAGTAGACCCCGACTATCACGAGGCAGTTCCGGCATGTCATTCTGGTTCGACCAGCACTCGTAACTGACGGGATGGACGTAGTCCATCTCACAGTTCCCATCCGGAAACACAAAGATCACCCGCTCCCACGACGGATCAGGCGGCTCTGGCCAAGCGTAGCCAAGTGGCGCCAAGCGCTCCAGACGCCCGCCGTCGCAGCACCCGGACAAGCCGACCGCAAACGCCCGCAGGTGCAGCACCTCCACCGAGCCGTCCGTCGCATCCCGATGATGGGCGCAAACAGACTTCAGCGCCTGTCGGGTAAGCCCGCGCGGCAAGCTCCAAAGGAAACACTCAAGGCCTTGCTTGTAGAACCACTCAACGTCCAGGTCGATGTAGTTGAGACCCCTGTCCTGATACCGGCCCTCATGGAAGTGCCCGCTCATGCTGCTGCCGCCGTGAGGTCAAGCGCGGGCCTTCCATCCCACACAGCTGTAAAACCGAGAGTTGTGGCGAGCAAGTGCATGGCGAGTCGGTTCCGTTGATGGGGGCTGAGGGGACCCGCCGATAAAAAGTGACTTGGGCGCAATAATACGCTTGCATACGCGGCGTAACTTTGATTATAGTATAAGCACGGCAAGCCGCCCGACAACACGCGACCAAGGAGGTCGGTGATGAACCAGGCACATGCGAAATCCATCTTGCAGGCTGCAGCAGGTCGTTGCGCTGCGCACCCGCCCATACCCTGAAGTAGCTTTCGCGGCGCGGGGCTAGCCGTCTCTTCGACGTCCACCCACGCCGGCGCAACGTGCGCACGCTCACTCACGCATCCCGCCTCGCAACGCTGAAGTCAATTTCCGGAGCCTTTCCATGTCTTTCGACAACATCAGCCTCACCAATCCCTCCCTCAAGAACCTCGACATCCCGCCGGCGCTGTTCCAGGCTGAGGTGACCCCTGGCGGCGTCAAGGCCATCAAGAGTTCTGCAAAGCGCAGCGACGCCTTCATCATGCAGGCTCCGGCAGATCTGGTTGTCGTCTCCGACTTGAACACCCGGATCAAGACGCCGGCACTGGCCGAGCGCATTCGCGTCCTCGCTGACGACATGAAGGCCAGGGGCTTCCGTATCGATCGGCCGATCAGCTGTTACGTGGAACGCCGCGACGGCGCTGATCGCGTCATCATCGTGGATGGCCACACTCGACTCTCGGCAGTGCTGCTCGCGATCGAGGAAGGTGCGGACATTGAGTCCGTGCCGGTCTGCCTGCTCCCCAAGTCGACCAACATGGATGACATCCTGGTCAGCCTTGTGGTGGCCAATGCCGGCGAGAAGCTCACGATGCTGGAAACGTCCATCGTGGTGAAGCGGCTGCAGGCGCGGGGCAGCATGGAAGATGGCGAGATCGCAAACAAGCTCGGCGTAACGACGACCCAGATCGACAACCTGTCCATCCTGGCGGCAGCTCCGAAGGCCGTTCACCAGATGGTGGCGGCTAACCAGGTTGCCGCATCTACTGTCATCGAGCTCATCAAGAAGGTCGGCGTGGAGAAGGCTGTCGCACAGCTCAAGGAGCAGCTTGCCGCAGCCAACGCGAACGGCAAGAAGAATGGCAAGATCACGCCGAAGTCGCTGCCCAGCATGCAGTTCGCCTCCGCCCTGAAGCGGTCCGCTCCCCGTCTCTTCGAGCACGCATCGAACATCCGGAAAGACCCGGCCTACGATCAGCTCAGCGCAGAGACGCGCGAGCAGCTGGACACCCTGCTTGCAGAGCTCGAAGCAGTGAAGCCCGCCGAGTAACATGCGAGTGCCGCGGGTGCTGACTTCGTAGCCAGCGCCCGCACTTGCCTCCACCAGACCTTGAAAAGCCACCCTGCTAGCCGGCACTGAGTTCGGACGCAATCAATGCGCTTTCACGCGGTGTCGCATAGGCTTCGCTGAGATACTCAGGATGCCTGATGGAAGCCAGACGACTCTTCGTTGCGCTACGCTTACTTGCCCGCCTGAAGCGGGCATTTTCACTGGCTCTGGTTGCACTCTCAGCAATGCTGGCGATTGGCGGCTACCCCTTGACGGCGGCCGCCGGCCTGACCGTAGCGGCTGCTGGCATCTTCCTGCGCCACTGTACACCTGCCTGGGCGAAGGTCGGCGTGGGTATAGCTGTTGTGACCTTGGCCGCCCTGTCAATTCAGTACGAAGGGCAGGCCAGAGGCCGGAATGCCCCTCTCACGTCTCCGGCGCGGCCTCTTGTCGCGTTTCTTGATCCTCAGCCGCTGGGCGTGCCCACGCTTCAAAGTGAATTCCACGCCGCAGCGTCACGCCCCGGGGCGGCACGAATTCGGGACGGTGGATCGCGGACACCAGCAGTTGGGTTTCGGCGCGCTTGTTAGACGTGTCACGGAAAGGCGCGCCGTGCCAGTTGCAGTTTCCGAGCGGGACACCGTGCGTGGCCTTCAGACAACGGCCGTCCCATTCCAGCAAGCCCCAGCCCGCCGGCAGGTCGTCGACCTTGATCACGCCCGCCGGAGCCGCGTAGAAGCGCCAGTCGCCTACGGCGTCCGCTGGGTCGATGCGGTGCGGTTTCTTGGCGTCGGCAAGGAAATCAGACCGACTGGCCTTTACCTCTACGACCAGCGATATTACCTCTACGGCCAGCGATATTCCGTCACGCCAGCCGATGGCGTCGGGCTGTTCACGCGGACCGGCTTTGAATGGGTCACACAGGATCGCGGCGCACCCGTTGCGCCGAAGCCAACGGACTGCCGCAGCAACGATTTCGTCATGGAGCGGCCCGGCCATCAGCGCACCCCCCGCAACCCGTAGCGCCGCTCACGCGGTCGGCAAGCAGCGCGATGCGCCCGGTCGGTTACGATCGCGCCCTGCTCACAACGCACGCCCGTGGCCAGCTGCTTCATGCGCCGGGCCCCACGGGGGGCGAGCTGGCTACTCACTGGGTGCCTCCGCGGCGCTCTTGGCCTGCAGCTGCAGCTCGCCGATGCGGATCAGCTCCTGCAGCGGCTTGCGCGACTGGTGCATGGTGTACCCCGTGCGCGCTTCCACTTCGAGGTACTGGGCCAACAGCTCCGGGCGATGTCGCGCGCCGTTGGCAATGTCACGGGGGCTTCCCATGATGCAGAACACGCAGGACAGCCGCTGATTTCCGGCCAGGTACGCCTGGTGCGGGGTCTGGCCGGCTGAGGCTATGGTTCGCCACACCTCAGCGGTGTCCATCTCGTGAATCGGCAACCACTCAAACCACTCGCGGCCGCGCACGGTGCCGCGCTTGTTCACCTGGAATGCGGCGCGGCGTGCCCGGCCCGGGCTCTCGGCCGCGCGGATGCCCAGGCAGGTCACAACCTGGCAGAAGTGGTTCGCCTTTGCGTACGCCCGCACCTCGCGCTGGATAGGGTCGCGCTTCAGGTCGCTGGTGCACTGGCGATTGGACGCCGAGGGCCAGCAGCTCGAACCCGGGCCGGGTCGGACCGCATACCGTCGTTCAACCATCTCCATGAAGGATTTGCGGGCCTTTGCCACGAGGAATGGGATGCCTGCCACCTGTGCCTGGTGCTGCGCGTGTTCGAGTGCACCGTGCCATTCAGCATCGCCCAGGGATGCGTGCACAACCAGCAACTGCCGGCGTGGTACTTGCTCCAGGAGGCGGATCATCATCGCCTGCGAATCCTTGCCGCCGGAATGGTTGATCACGAACAAGGCCCCAGCGGCGATGAGCGCCTCGGTGCTCGGCAGCTCAGCCATCGACCACCCCCGGCGCAGGGTCGCGCTGGCCGTCGATCAGGGCGCTTGCGAGGTGACGCCCACCAATTACTTCCAAAGCATTGGAATAGGCTTCTTCACGCATGGCTACTGCCTTCCAGTGCATTGACGGCGCGCTCGGCCAGCTCGCGGAAATGCGTGATCGAGTAGGCTCCGCCAAACTCGACAGCTTCTTTCAGGTCGGCAATGAGGTCGGCATGTGATGGCGCCTGCGGACCCATCTGATTTGCGTCGACGGCGGGCCTCCCCCCGCGCCGGATCTTCGCGCCGATTTCCTCACGGTGTACGGCAACGTCCAGTGGCGCATCGATCTTGAGCCGCACCTGGCCCTCCATGCCGCCCACTACCCTCACCGTAATGATGTCGCCGAACGGGTCGCCGATCTCGATGGCCTCACCGGGCCTACGCGTAACTACAAGTCCCATGCTATACCGCTCCTATAAGTGGATATGCGATCGCTTCAGCTCGCCTCCGATCACTCGCAATCACTGATCCTGAAGGCCGTGGCCAAGACGTCATAGAGGCGGCCAGCTTCAGCGCTCTGCAGCGCAAAGCGCGCATCCAGCTCCGCACGGCGACCATCCGCATCTCCGTGCTCCAGCTGGTCCAGGGCACCGTCCAGGAATTTCAACTTGCGGACGATCAGGTCATCACCCAGGACGAACGACACGTTGTCCTCCAGGACCACGGCGAGCTTGGATACCTGCTTTCCGGCTTCCAGGTGATTGTCGATCTCATCGCAGCGCAGTTCCTGATGCTGGCACTTGACGACTGCACCGCCTTCGGCGGGGTCTTTCATCTCGCACTCCTCACCCAGGCTCAGCCCGTCCGGGAGCGCTTCACCAGCGATCCATCCGGTCAGGATCGACCGCGGCGCCACCTCTGCATTGAGGGGCATGGCGGGGAAGCTCCCCAACAGCCCACGGATGTCGGACATCACGTTCTCAGCGACCTTCCGGCTGCTACTGTCCACGAACACGACGCCGCGCGTGGTGTCGATGAATGCGTCGGTCCTGCCAGACTTCACGAAGGCCTGGGGCAGCAACTCATGAATGAGATCGTCCTTCATTCGCTTGCGTTCGCGCCCACCAGGCTTGCGGCCCTCGTTCTTCTCGATCTCTTCAATCTTCTTTTCCAGCTTGTCGTTGATGACTGCTGCCGGCAGCATCTTCGATTCGCCTCCAACGGTCAGCCACAGATGACCGCCCGAGCGATGGAAGAGCACCTGCTCTTCTTCGCGGCCGAACGGTGAGATGAAGCCGCGCGACGTCATCTCCAGCGGACCCACCGGCTTCAACTTCACCAGGGCCAACATCGCGTTCAAACCATCGTCGCCCTCCGCTTCAGCAAGCTGGACGAGGCTGGCGCAGGTAGCGGCCGGAATGCGGAACATCACCATCGATCGAAAGAACATACGTCCTACTCCTTGGGGGTTATGCGGCCTTCTCGGCCTGATTGTCTGAATTGAGCTGCCACATGCCGGCACTTACCCGGTGGGCAACGGTGCGAAGCGTCTGGCGGACCTTGGCCTGCCACCACGGATTGGATGTTGGCCGGCAGCCACCGATGTCTCGATAAAGTTCCTGCAGCGTCGCGATTCCGCCATGTGCCTCAAGGGCTGCGCGAGTTACGGCCGCCCAGCCGGATCGCACGCCGCCCGCCAACAGTTGGCGATAGCGCTGTTCGAGCAACGAAACAGCATGTACCTCGGGGTAAAGAGCAAACCCCACCAAGCCGCGTAAGCCACCTTTGCGCAGCTGCGCAAAGCAGAGCGGATGCTGCAGCCTTGGAAAGAGGTTGCGAGGGAGCATGTGCTGCTGCAGCTCCCATCGTTTGCCAAGCCGATCAACGGTACTGGCGGTCTGTAGGACAAAGCATGGGAGGATCAGTCCGACACGCCCCTCCTCTGGTAGCACGGTCCACACGCGGTCGAGCATTGCCTCAACGAACGCCCTGGAGAACGGCGGATTGCCGATCACCGCCGTTGGACTAACGGGCAGGCCAACGCTTCGGATGTCACCTACCAGCACTTCACGACCGCTCAACCGTCGCGCTACTTGGGCGAGCTCGGGATCAATCTCAACTCCAAATGCCGTCACGCCATCGGGAATGGCTGCCAGGAACGCGCCATCGCCGCATGTGGGCTCAAGCACGACGTCACCCTCCCCCAGATCCGAGAAGAACCTCTCGACCAGTGCCTGTGCCGCCCACTGCGGAGTCATATACTGCGAGAGCTCCACGATTCGAGCCTTGCTCATGCCCCGTTCCTGGCGATCGGTGGAGGGGTCAGCACCAGCTCCCGCCCGGTGCTGGGCAAGGCCTTGTGCGCCTTGTAACGCCTGATCCAACTTAGGAAGGCAACACGCTTGCAGATACGCGCCGCAGAGGCGCCGCTTGCGTAGCACACCAACGGCACGTCAGCTCGGCTGATGTAGAGAATTCGGCGCGACTCGGAACGCGTTCTCTTCTGACTCCCTTGGCCTGCAGACTTCCTGCTGGCCACCCAGATCTGACCGGGCTCCAAGCTGCGGTATTTCCGCTTTGGCTTGATCGCCATCACGTCGTCCTCGCATGGCCACGGGCGAACGCGTCAATCTCCGCAACGAGCAGGGCGGCCTGTTCGCGAAGATCCTTCAGCCCGCTTGCCGTGAAGCGGGACGACCAGTCCGGGTTGGCGGCAAGGAAGGCTATCGCGGCAACCCATTCATGCGCTGGGGTCAGCGTAAGAAGGTCGACTCCTGTCTTTTCCTTGATCTCGGCAAGCTTGCGCAGACCATCCTCAGCGGCACGAACGCGCGTTCCCACCATAGACTCCACGGCGGCATCGGCACGCACCTGGATCTCTGCCCTCGACTTCTCAGTGAGGGCCTCGATGACCGCTCTGGACATCGCTTCATCCAGGCCGGCATGCCTTCGCAGCATCATGGCGAGGAACTCGCGGGTAAGGGGTTGCGGATCAAGCTTGTCTGGCTCTTTGCGCTTGCGCAGTACGCTGCCATCGAATTCAAGCAGGCCCCAATGCGCAGGCAACTCAGAAACCTTGCTCACTCCCTTGTCTGCGACCAACCACCATTGGTCGCAGAACTGGTGCACGGGCGGGTTGCTATCTGCGGTCTCACGATGCAGGAGCCACTCTTCGCGTGTCGCCTTAATCATGAAGCCGTCAACCGTAAGCCCGTGACTGGGCCAAAGGCCGACGGCTACTGCATCGGCGAAGCTCCCTGCCGCCGCACCAGTGCGTTCAGCCACTTCAAAGAGCAGCGCATAGGCGCGCTCGGGATACCTCAAGCGCAGGGCGTTTCTCAGGGCGACTGCAGCATTCGCCGCGGGCTGCTGTGCGGTCATGTCCAGTGCTCCAGCTCAAGCGAAGCGCGATGAGCATCTGATCCGATGCCCTCATTCAAGCGTGCCTCTCGCCCCTTGATGACACCCTTGAGCATGTCAAGGGCGTGCTGACGCCGTGGCGCTGCAACCGGGTTGCGGTCCGACGGTGAATCGTCTTGCTCGGCATGGGACGCTGCGCTGCGACGCTCGATAGCCGCGCTATGCAAGCTGCGCTGGGCAGCATCCAAAGCGGTCGCGGGGAACAGCGCGGCTACGGCCCGCACCCAGCCTTGCGCAAAGGCCTCTCCCCGTTCGACGCGATTGCGTGCCGACCGAACACGGCTGATGTGTTTCAAGCGCTCGGCATCCATCTGTCGCCGCAGTACCGTGAATGCATAGGCGCAGATCTCAGCATCCGCCGGGCCGCCGACGAACACGATCTTCGTCGTGCCGCCTCTTCCCTTGTAGCCGCCGCAAGAGCGTTCAGTCACCACACTGCAGCGATACCCCCGTGCGATCGCTGCCGCCAGCTGCAGCACCGACAGCAATGGGCGGGCGCCCTTCGCCCTGGTTCCGGCTTCCGCGAAGGCCAGGTCGCCGACCTCCGACTCTGACAACCCGAACTTCTCCATGAGCGCTCGGGCTTGAGCGGCTGCCCGTGCAGCCTCATGCGCATTGGATGACGCCCCGAGGCGTAGACACGCCTTGACCTTGCGAATTGCTGCTGCTCTGTCCATACGAAAGCTCCGTGCATTTCGAGGAAAGTGACTTTGAGTGCCGCCCGGATTGTTAACAGGACGTCCACCACACTGAGCTCTTATGTTGGCTTACTACAACGAAAGTTGCAACACGATAGTCAAACGACTAGAGTTAAGTGAACCCGCCGTTGACCAGTACCCATGACCAACCTTCCCTCCTCTGCCGGCCCCTTCAGTCGTGTCGGCATGACCATCGTTGGCGCTCGCGTGCCGCGCCTGGATGACGCTGGCGCTCCGATCCCGGGTCAGTACACCCAGCCAGCACTGGCTGAGCTGCTTGTGCCCCGGTCAAGCGCCGCGGAGCTGGAGGGAAATTTCGCTCTCTTCCTGTCTGCTCCAGAGCTGCGTGCAGAGCGGAACGAACTTGCCCTGCACCTTCGCAACGCGATCGACTACATCGAGCACGGCGAAGCAAATCGGCGGCACCTTGCCGATCTTGCCCAGCTTCGAGGCATGCTGGATCGTGAGATGCGCACCCAGGGCCCGATGCAACTTGCACTTGCCTCTGGCAACGGCAAGGCAAGCTTCGACATCGCCGCGGCCAGAACGGCACTGGCCCACGTGGGCCGGGACGCGGACAGCCAAATGCCTACGTACTCGCAGCTGGTTGAGCTCGCCGGGCGGCTGGCGGAGCAGCTCTCCGAACGCCAGCATCCGCTGGCCCCCCGTGACTCGTCTTCGACTCATGAGCAGGAGCTGCTGCAGAACGCTTTTGAGGTCCTCTCACGAACCCGCTTTTCGCCGACGCCGGCCTGCGCGGAACCAGACAACGATCACGGCCGCTCCCCGCTTCCGTGACGTTTGCGGCGCCGGACGTGGACAACCCGGCGTCGCCTCTTCTTTCCTTTACCTGCCTGTCCAGCAATGCAACGGAGCACCACCATGGCGCGTCGAACCAAGAACATGGTCATCCTGGTCGGATTTCTCGGCCGCCCCGCAGAACTCCAGGAACGCAACAACCGCAAATTCATCGTGTTCGATATCGGCACCACCGAAAGCTGGGGACCCAAGGAAGATCGTAAGGAAAAGACCACGTGGAATCGCTGCATCGCCGGCGGCCAGACCGCGGTCAACCTGGCAAAGTTCACGACCCAGAAGGGCGCGTATTTGCACATCGAGGGCTCGTTGCAGAACAGCCAGCGGGAAAAAGATGGCCACACGACCTACTACACCGATGTGCGCGTGAGCGAGTTCATCGCGTTGGACAAGCTGGAGCGCAACACCAGTGACGAAGAGCCGCCGCAGCCGGCAAGCACTGACGGCCTGGACGACCAGGATATCCCGTTCTAGACAACACCTAGTTGGAGTGCTGTGTACATAGGGGGCGGCGACCGCCCCCTTGCAATCGTCAAGGTGTGAAGTGAACAAATTTTCCCTTACTACGTTGTCGCAAGCTCTGATGGATAGCCAGGACTTGCTGCGCTCAATTCATGCGTGCGAACTCGATGGCTCCGAGCCGCTTGTCGCGGAGACCATTGCGATGCATGACCAGGTGATCAGCGACGCGTGTTCGCCCCACGTCGCACTTGTGCTATCGCAGCCCACCGTTGCTTTCATTCCAGTCAGATCTGTAACGCCCATGCGTGGGAATTACACTCCGGCGCCCGCTGCCATTGCAGTGGACATTGATCAGGCGTTCTTGGACCAGCTCCACGAGCTTCGCAGTGTATGCAGCGCCCTGAACGTTGAAGAGGTTCAGACCGTCCACTACCCGTATTGGGGTCGCGACAACGATGGCGAGCCGCTGCCGATGGAGATGGAAAGGCTGTGCGTTGGCCGGGACTACTTCCGCTTCGAGGCCAGGAGTGACACCTGCGATGCGCGCTACGAATCAGACGCTTTGCAGTTTGAAGAGCTGGAAAAGCGGCTTTCCGAGCAGGTGCCTGTTCTCAATTTTAGCCAAAGCGCCCGCACCGAGGAAGTTGAACAGTTCCTTGAACAGCGCGACTTGGCAGCGCGGCCCGCACCGTAGTGCCTGTGATCCACGGCACAAGGCGTTCAATCAAAAGTTCCTGAGGGAGTTCCAATGGGCATTGGCGTGTTTACAGAAAGCTTCAACGGCACCGGCAAGTCATTTCTCGTCTCCGGGCCTTCCTACCTGAAGGCAAGGTATCAGTCGGAGTGCCACACCTCCCCACACGCGCAATCAGAGCCCGACTTCTCCTATGTGACTTGGGCTGAAGAAAACGGTATCAACGCGCAGGAGGACATTGCCGGCATCGTCGATTCAACCTTGGCCTCTCTCGGCCTCGACGCCGGCTTTTTTGGGGAGGAAGAACGGGCGACGTTCGATAGCGACTTCGCTCTCATTGGCCGAAGTGACCCTATCGAAATCGGGCTGCGCGACTGGGATTTCGAGTACGACTTTGTTGTTGCCGCCGCCGCGGCGAAGGGCCGATACCGCGACGGACCGTACGAAAAGATTGCACAGCCCGAGCTCTATCTGGCCAATTCCCTATCCAACGGCCGCATTGCTTCAGTCTACGCCGCTACAGCTATCTGCCTGGCAGAAGATACCCTGGTCTGCCTGCGCCACGCGCTGCAGCAGGCAGGCTTTGAATGCCGGTACCCGACGTCGGCCTGGACCACAGCGCCCTACCCCGCGCTCGACGAGGACGTTGTTCGTGCAGCGGGCGAGCGCATCAGTTCCGCGAACAGGTACATGAAGCTCGACAGGGACGAGCGTTTCCGTGAGCTCTACGCTACCGCCGACGGCCGCGCCTCGGTAGTCCGGACGGTCCAATCCATCGAAGCGACCGGTGAATACCGGAGTGGCGAAGGTCACCTCTATACCTGGACCCCGTATTACAGCCCCACCCGTGACGAGGTCATTCTCCTGGACCCGTTCGATTTGGCAAGTGATCGTCCGGCCTGGTCCAACGGCGAGCTGAGCATGCCGCCAGCGCTTATTGCGCAGCTCGCCAAGGCAGCTCCCGAGGGATATCTGTACCCCGTCCCACGCGACGAGCACACAGAGGACTGGTGGGCCAGTCAGCAGGCGAATGCCTTGGGGAGGTCGGGAGTGCCCTACTTGCTGGTCTCTGAGGCCGAGTTCACGGAAACTACCGGCATTGAAGTCGGCCGCTGGCCGAGCGCCGACCTGGACGAAGAGAGCGAAAACGATGACAACAGCAGCTTCCGGCCGTAAGCCGCCCGGCAGGCGCGGTCCGGGTGAGGACAACCTGCGCCGCCTCTCGGTACCCCCGCACAGCGTGGAAGCCGAGCAGGCGGTGCTCGGCGGCCTCATGCTGGTCCCGGAGGCCTATGACCGCGTGGGCGACAAGCTGAACCCCGACAATTTCTATCGCCGGGACCATCAGTTGATCTTTGAGGCGATCCGCGAGCTGGCCACCCTCAACAAGCCCTTCGATGCCGTGACGCTAGGCGAGTGGTTCCATGCCGAGGGCAAGCTTGACCTTATCGGGGACGGCAGTTACCTGGTCGAATTAGCCAGTACGACGCCGTCGGCGGCCAACGTGCTGGGTTACGCCGAAATCGTGCGCAAGCACTTCCTGGTGCGCACGCTCATCGCCAAGGCAACGGAGATTGCAGAGGACGGTTTCAACCTCGGCCGCGGCGATGCTGAAGAGCTGCTGGCCCAGGCTGAACAGAAGATCTTCGCCGTTGGCGAACAGGCGCGGATGACCAAGCGCGACCTGGTGACGCTCAAATCCGCGACC
>NZ_JBSPUQ010000011.1:0-132689 GCF_056861055.1 Stenotrophomonas sp. 115C5 | reverse complement strand
GCGCAGGGGCGTGAGCCGCATGGATGCGGCGATCGAGCTTACATGGACGTACTTGCAGCGCCCCCTGCGCCACCCACCCGCCCGGCCAAGCGCGACTTCTGCTTTTGCCTTCAGCGACCAACCAGCCAGCCACGAGGGGCTGCGCCGTTGGCTGGAACAACCTGTTACCCATACGGGGCATGTGCCCGTCACAGCTGCATGCGATGCTGACCACCTGATCCCTGCCAGCGAGAACGCCCGCATGACCACCATCATCGCCCCGCGCGTGCACGACATCGGCGGCCTCGAAGTCCGTCGCGCCGTCCCCACCCTGCAGGCGCGCAGCATCGGCTCGTTCGTGTTCGTCGACCAGATGGGCCCGGCGCTCATGCACCCCGGCACCGCCATCGATGTGCGCCCGCATCCGCATATCGGCCTGGCCACCGTGACCTACCTGTGGTCGGGCGCGATCGGCCACCGCGACACGCTGGGGTCGGACCAGGTGATCCGTCCCGGTGACGTCAACTGGATGACCGCCGGCCGCGGCATCGCCCATTCCGAGCGCACGCCGCAACCGGACCGCGACCATGACAACCCGATCCACGGCATGCAGACCTGGGTGGCGTTGCCGAAGTCGCATGAGGAAATCGAACCGGCCTTCTACCACCATGCCGCGGCCACCCTCCCCGAGCAGCGCCGCAATGGTGCCTGGCTGCGGGTGATCGCCGGGCGCGCCTATGGCGAGGAATCGCCGGTGAAGGTGTTCGCCGACACCCTCAACGTAGCAATCGACCTCGACCCGGATGCGGAAATCGATATCGACAATGGCCACCGCGAGCGCGCGTTGTACATCCTCGAAGGCGACGCACAATTGGACGGCGTGGACATCCCCGCCCAGCACCTGGTGATCCCCGAAGCCGGTGCGATAGGTCGCCTGCGCGCGAAGACGCCGGTGAAGGCGATGCTGTTCGGCGGCGAGCCGCTGGATGGCCCGCGTCACCTGTGGTGGAACTTCGTGTCCAGCTCGAAGGAGCGCATCGAGCAGGCCAAGCACGACTGGGAGGCCGGTCGCTTCGGCACCATCCCGGGCGACGACAAGGAGTTCATCCCGCTGCCGCAGTACTGAACATCGCGTGTTGCACACATCCGAAGGTGTATCCCTGCACCCGGCGTTGACACTACAGTCACCCGCTGATCACTGAAATGTGACATAAATCACACTTTCTTTCGTCAAAGGAGTGCAACACATGAGCATGGGTAAACGCTTGTCCGCCGAGTTCCTCGGCACGTTCTGGCTGGTTCTGGGTGGCTGTGGCAGCGCGGTGCTGGCCGCCAAGTTCGGTGGTGACGGCAATCCGCTGGGTATCGGTTTCCTCGGCGTGGCGCTCGCCTTCGGCCTGACCGTGGTGACCGGCGCCTATGCGTTCGGCCACATCTCCGGCGCGCACTTCAACCCGGCAGTCAGCGTCGGGCTGTGGGCTGGCGGCCGCTTCCCGACCAAGGACCTGGTGCCCTACATCATCGCCCAGGTCGCCGGCGGCCTGCTGGCCGGCTTCATCCTGCTGCAGATCGCCTCCGGCGCCAGTGGCTTCGCCATCGACGGCAGCCAAGCCGGTGCGTTCGCCAGCAATGGTTATGGCGCGCTGTCGCCCGGCGGCTACAGCGTTGCGGCCGCCTTCCTGTGCGAAGTGGTGCTGACCGCGGTGTTCCTGATCGTGATCATGGGCGCCACCCACGGCAAGGCACCGGCCGGTTTCGCGCCGCTGGCGATCGGCCTGTCGCTGACCCTGATCCATCTGATCAGCATTCCGGTCACCAACACCTCGGTGAACCCGGCCCGCTCCACGGCGGTGGCCTTCTTCGCCGGCAGCGGCGCGGTCAGCCAGTTGTGGCTGTTCTGGGTCGCTCCGCTGCTGGGCGGCGCGATCGGCGGCATCATCTACAAGTGGATCGGCAACGACCGCTGAGGCCTGTGCGGACCATTGCGGCCGACCTTCGGCCGCAATGGTTACGCTTGTAACCGCGATTTGTGCGATCGCTCACGTTCCGTTAAGGTTGAGTTGACCGTCCGTGCACATGCCGGCCGGGGCGGCATCCGGGGATGGGATGCCATGGCCGCCAGCCCATCTGGCGGAGCCACACGACAGACCACCTTGGGGGATGCATGAAGTTCGCGCCTGTAGTGTTGTCGAGCCTGCTGTTCGCTGCGGCCCAGGCCGCTGCGCAGGCTCCCACCGAATGTCCTTCATTGCCGGCCAGCAGCGGCCTGCAGTGGCAACAGCAGGCACAGGCCGATTTTCTGGTCTGCCGCGCCAGCACCGGGGACGGCCGCGAGGTACTGAGCCTGATGCTCAGTGCGCGCGATCCCAACCTTCCATTGAACCGCTCGCTGCGCCAGGAAAAGGGCAGCTTCGGCGGTGAGTCGCTGTACTGGTACCAGCCCGATCTGGGAGGCCAGCAGCCGCCCGGCTATGCCGAGCGCCGCATCAGTGTGGTCAAGCTCGACAAAGGGCGTTACGCGCAGATTTCACTGTATCCGGACAGCGCCCAGGAACTGGGCTCGCTGCAGCAGCTGGCGCAGGGCATGAGCCTGACCCCGTCGGCCGTGGCCGCGGGGCGCTGAAGGTGACGGGGATGACTGCCTGGCAGCATCCCCGCAATGCGACCCGATCCGACGGTAGTGCCGGCCGCTGGCCGGCAAACGCTTCGATCCCGATCAGAAGAGGTTGCCGGCCAGCGGCCGGCACTCCCTCAGAACTTGCCTTCCTGGAAATCAACGAAGGCCTGCATCAGTTCCTGCCGTGTGTTCATCACGAACGGCCCGTGGCGCATCACCGGTTCGCGCAGCGGACGGCCCGCAACCAGGATCAACCGTGCACCTTCGCTGCCGGCCGAAAGGTGCAGCTGCTCACCGCCGCCCAGCACCGCCAGCTCCTGGCGTGCCACGTCACGCGCGGCGTCCTGCTCACCCACGGTCACGCCACCTTCGAACACGTATGCAAAGGCGTTGTGCCCTTCCGGCAACGCATAGGTCCAGGCGCGATCCGGGGCCAGCGTGATGTCCAGGTACAGCGGATCGGTGGCCGGCTGCACGATCGGGCCATCGGTGCCGTCCACGCTGCCGGCAATCACCTTTACCTCCACGCCCGGCTCCGGGTGCACCACGGGAATGCGCTCGGGCGCGAATTCCTGGTACTTCGGGTCGGTCATCTTCTCCTTCGCCGGCAGGTTCACCCACAGCTGGAACCCGCGCATCTGCCCGCTCTCCTGCTCGGGCATCTCCGAATGCACCAGGCCACGGCCAGCGGTCATCCACTGCACGCTGCCCGGGGTCAGCAGGCCTTCGTTGCCGTGATTGTCACGATGCCGCATGCGCCCGTCGAGCATGTAGGTGACGGTTTCGAAGCCGCGGTGCGGATGCTCCGGAAACCCGGCGATGTAGTCCTCGGCACGATCGGTACCGAACTCATCGAGCAGCAGGAACGGATCCAGGTCGGGCAGCGTGGGGCCACCGATGACGCGGGTCAGGCGCACGCCAGCACCGTCGGAGGTGGGCATGCCACGGATGGTCCGCAGCACGCGGACCGGTTCGGGAAAGCTCATGGCGACTCCTGTTGGATGGATGCCACTGAAGATGGACGCCACACGGCCGCACGCCAATGGACGGCGACGCAACCGATTGTTCCATCCCTGATGTTCGCTGCACGTCAGCACAACAAACGTACGACCAAAGTACTACCGCCGATTCGTCCTGTGCCAATTGACCCTGTCGAGGGCACGCGGGACTCTTTGACTGTCTTTCCGGGAGAGAGCACCTCATGAAAGGGTTTTCCAAAATTGGCTGGGCGGCCCTCGCCCTGCTCGGCGCCTTCTGTCTGGGCACCGTGGCCCTGCGCCGCGGCGAACACATCAATGCGCTGTGGATCGTCGTCGCCGCGGTTTCGCTGTACCTGGTGGCCTACCGCTTCTACAGCCTGTTCATCGCCAACAAGGTGATGCAGCTGGATCCGACCCGGGCCACCCCGGCGGTGATCAACAACGATGGCCTGGACTACGTGCCGACCAACAAGCACGTGCTGTTCGGCCACCATTTCGCTGCCATTGCCGGTGCCGGTCCCCTGGTCGGCCCGGTGCTGGCCGCGCAGATGGGTTACCTGCCCGGCCTGCTGTGGCTGGTGGTGGGCGTGGTGCTGGCCGGTGCAGTACAGGACTTCGTGGTGCTGTTCCTGTCCAGCCGCCGCAACGGCCGTTCGCTGGGCGACCTGGTAAGAGAAGAGATGGGCCAGGTGCCCGGAACGATCGCGCTGTTCGGCGCGTTCCTGATCATGATCATCATCCTGGCGGTGCTGGCGATGGTGGTGGTCAAGGCGCTGGCTGAAAGCCCGTGGGGCATGTTCACGGTGATCGCGACGATGCCCATCGCGATCCTGATGGGCGTGTACATGCGCTACATCCGCCCCGGCAAGATCGGCGAGATCTCGGTGGTCGGCCTGATCCTGCTGCTGGCCGCGATCTGGTACGGCGGCAAGGTCGCCGCCGATCCGGTGTGGGGCCCTGCGTTCACCTTCACCGGCACCCAGATCACCTGGATGCTGATCGGCTACGGCTTCGTCGCCTCGGTGCTGCCGGTGTGGCTGCTGCTGGCCCCGCGCGACTACCTGTCGACCTTCCTCAAGATCGGCACCATCATCGCACTGGCCATCGGCATCCTGGTGGTGATGCCGGAACTGAAGATGCCGGCGCTGACCCAGTTCGCCGCCAGCGGTGATGGTCCGGTGTGGAAGGGCGGCATGTTCCCGTTCCTGTTCATCACCATCGCCTGCGGTGCGGTGTCCGGCTTCCACGCACTGATTTCCTCGGGCACCACGCCGAAGCTGCTGGCCAATGAAGCGCACATGCGCTACATCGGCTACGGCGGCATGCTGATGGAATCGTTCGTGGCGGTGATGGCACTGGTTGCAGCGTCGATCATCGATCCGGGCATCTACTTCGCGATGAACAGCCCGGCCGCAGTGATCGGTGCCGA
This sequence comes from Stenotrophomonas sp. 115C5, assembly GCF_056861055.1. Taxonomy (NCBI): domain Bacteria; kingdom Pseudomonadati; phylum Pseudomonadota; class Gammaproteobacteria; order Lysobacterales; family Lysobacteraceae; genus Stenotrophomonas; species Stenotrophomonas sp. 115C5. The sequence continues at coordinate 127,684 of NZ_JBSPUQ010000011.1, read as the reverse complement.
CGCAGCATCGGCGGCGCACTACATCACCAACACCTGGGGCTTCACCATCACGCCCGAACAGCTGACCGCGACTGCGGCGGCCATCGGTGAACCGACCATCCTGCATCGCGCAGGCGGCGCACCGACATTGGCGGTGGGCATCGCGCAGATCCTGCACGAAGCGATTCCCAGTGGCAGCGACGCGATGATGGCGTTCTGGTACCACTTCGCGATCCTGTTCGAAGCACTGTTCATCCTGACCGCGGTGGACGCGGGTACCCGCGCAGGCCGCTTCATGCTGCAGGACCTGCTGGGCAACTTCGTGCCGGCGCTGAAGAAGACCGAGTCGTGGACCGCCAACATCATCGGTACCGCCGGCTGCGTGGCGCTGTGGGGCTACCTGCTCTACACCGGCGTGGTCGATCCGTTCGGCGGCATCCAGACACTGTGGCCGCTGTTCGGCATCTCCAACCAGATGCTGGCCGGTATCGCGCTGATGCTGGGCACCGTGGTGCTGTTCAAGATGAAGCGTGACCGCTATGCGTGGGTGACAGCGGTGCCGGCCATCTGGCTGCTGATCTGCACCACCTACGCCGGCTTCATCAAGATCTTCGACAGCAACCCGGCGCAGGGCTTCCTGGCACAGGCACACAAGTTCCAGGCCGCGCTCGCCAGCGACACGATCACCGCACCGGCCAAGTCAGTGGCGCAGATGAAGCAGATCGTGGTCAACGCCTACGTCAACACCGGCCTGACCGCGCTGTTCCTGCTGGTGGTGGGCGCAGTGCTGGTGTATTCGATCAAGACCATCCTGGCGGCACGCCGCAATCCGCAGCGCACTGACCGCGAGACCCCGTACGTGGCGCTGAAGCCGCATGAAATGGTGGATCTGTGATGAGCACGCAACTGGTTCCCGCTGGCCAGTACCAGGCGCACCGCCGCATCTGGCGGCGCCTGGTGCAGACCGCACGGCTGTGCTGTGGCATTCCTGACTACGACAACTACGTCCGGCACATGCTGGAAAAGCATCCGGACCAGGAGCCGATGGACTACAAGACGTTCTTCCGAGAACGTCAGGAAGCGCGCTACGGCGGTCGCAACGGCGGTCGCTGCTGTTGAGGTTTGGGTGCCGGGCTTGCAGCCCGGCGCCCGCAGAGGCCGGAGCAACTGCAACTGCAACTGCTGGAGCGTCGGCTATGGCTTTCTGTGGGCTTGGCGGGGCGGTGTGGGTTTGCAGGACACGCCGTAAACCCGTCCCTGGGGGCTCGATGGCGCCATCCATGGCGCCAACGGTCCTGCAAGCCCACCCCGCCCCGCCTTTGACAGATTTCCGGGGACGGTGCGAAACATCTGGGGTCGGATTCGTTTTCGTTGGAAAACGGAGCCGCCCCCTTCTTTGTTCATGGATACCGATGGAATTGATTCACGCATGGCGTGGATCCAGCAGATCGCGGAAAACTGTCGGAGGCGGGGTGGGTCCGGTTGAGAGGGTGTGAGCGCCATGGATGGCGCGACCGAGGCTACATGGACGTATTCACGCCGTCCCCCTCAACCGGACCCACCCCGTCATCACACGGAATGCCGCTCTGGCTTTTGATGTTGAGGTTGCCGGCCAGCGGCCGGCACTACTGCGGGTGCCGGGCGCCGCCCGGCTGGCCTCCTCAGCCGGTCGCCATCCACTTCAGGATCAGGCCAGTGACATAGGCCAGTCCGGTGCCGGTTGCATAACCGACCGTGCCCAGCAGCACGCCCACCGGGGCCAGCGTCGGATGGAACGCCGCCGCCACCACGGGGGCCGAAGCCGCCGCACCGATGTTGCCCTGCGAACCGATGGCGAAGAAGAACAACGGCGCGCGCAGCAGCTTGGCCACGACCCACAGCACCAGTACATGCGTGGCCATCCAGATCGCACCCAGCAGGAACAGCCACGGCCGATCCAGCAGCGACAGCAGGTTCATCTGCATGCCGATGCAGGCAATGAGGAAGTACAGGAACACCGTGCCCAGCCGCGACGCACCGGCCGCTTCCAGCCTGCGCGCACGGGTGAAGCTCAGGCCCAGGCCCATCGCGGTGGACAGCAGGATCACCCACACGAACTGGCTGTCCAGGCTGAACTGGCTGGCCCAGCTGACGTTGGCCTTGAACCAGCCGGACAGCGGCGCGGCGATCGCATGCGCCAGACCAACGCCGCCCAGTGCCACGCCAACGATCACCATCAGGTCGGTCATGCTGGGAATGCGCGCGTTCTGCGCCTCGTAGGCACTGATGCGCGCCTTCATCTCGTCGATGGCACGGGTATCGGCGCCGTTGCGGGTGTCGATCTGCTGTGCGCGGTTGGCCAGGAACAACAGGATCGCCATCCACAGGCTGGCGCAGGCCACGTCGACCACGGCGAACTGGCCGAAGGTGGTGGCATCGGTGCCGAATACTTCGCGCATGGCGACCATGTTGGCGCCGCCGCCGATCCAGCTGCCGGCCAATGCGGCCATGCCGGCCCAGGTATCACCGGCCACGGTTTCCGGGTGGATCAGCTTCATCAGCTGGAACGAGACGATGGCGCCCAGCATGATGCCGGCAGTGCCGGCGCAGAACACGATCAGCAGTTTCGGGCCGAGCTTGATGACCCCTTTCAGGTCGATCGACAGGGTCAGCAGCACCAGCGCAGCCGGCAGCAGCACGTCACGCGCGACCGGGTTGTACAGCGAGGTGTTGTGGCCATCGATGACACCGGCGGTGTTGTAGATGGCGGGGATGAAGTAGCACAGCAGCAGCGCCGGCACCCAGGCGAAGATCTTCTTCAGCAGCGGGGTCGGGCCACTGGCGGCCCAGAAGATCAGGGCCAGGGTAGCGGCAATCAGGCCCAGTCCAACGATGTCGTTGCTGATCAGGGCAGTAGCGGGTTCGGTCGGCATGGGATCCTCTGTCGATCGAAAGAGCGGAGAAAAAAAAGCGCCGCATAAAGCGGCGCAGGTCGAGATTAACATTGTCTTCACGCCGGGTCATGCTGCAGTGCCGACCACACCTCCACCCCCTCAGGGAGCCTACTCATGCAGCTTGGCGCCTTTTCGGTCAGTCTCTCGGTGAAGGATCTCGCGGCCTCCCGTGCCTTCTACGAAGCCCTGGGCTTCTCGGTCACCGGCGGCGATCCAGCACAGAACTGGCTGGTGCTGCGCAGCAACGGCACCGTGATCGGCCTGTTCCAGGGCATGTTCGAGGGCAACCTGCTGACCTTCAACCCCGGCTGGGACCAGCACAAGCAGGAACTGACCCACTTCCAGGATGTGCGCGAGCTGCAGGCGGAGCTGGATGCCAGGGGCATCGCGCTGGCAGTCCGCACCGATCCCGATGGCCAGGGGACCGGCTACCTGCAGCTGGCCGATCCCGACGGCAACGTGATCCTGATCGACCAGCACGTGGCGCGGCCGAACGGGCGTTGACGCGGACAGCCATCGCGTGGGTAGGCGTCGACCTTGGTCGACGGGCAGCATGCCAACCAGGGTTGGCATCTACCAGGACGGCCGGATCAGCCCGGTCGCGAGGCACTGAAATCGAGCGTGACACGCGTGCCACGCGGCTCGCACGGCTGCAGCTGCAGGGTCCAGCCCAGGTGCTCGCAGAGCCGCGCGATCAGGTCCAGGCCGATGCCGCCACCACGATCGGCGCGCTCGCCACGGGCCATCCGCGCGTGGATGGCCGCGATCTCCTCCGGGCTCATGCCATGTCCGGGGTCCTGCAGGGTCAACACCGCCGACGAACTCAGCCGCAATTCGATGTGGCCACGGCCACTGTTCTCGATGGCGTTGCGCAGCAGGTTGCCGATCGCCGCCTGCACCACCGCCAGCGGCGCGACGATGTCCACCGGCGCAGCCTGGATGCCGATGCTCAGGTCCTTGTCGCCCAACAGATGGCGATGGTCGTCGACGATCTCCGGCAGCAGCTGGTCCAGCGCGATGCGCTCGGCACGCGCCGCCAGTCGTGCCGGATCACGCGCCAGCACCAGCAGCAGTTCGATCAACTGCTCCACGCTCTGCGCGGTGCGCAGTACCCGCTGCATCTGCTGGCGCGCACGCTCGGGCAGGCCCGGTTGCTCCAGCGCCAGTTCGGCGGCACCGGTCATCACCGCGATCGGCGTGCGCAGTTCATGGCTGGCGGTGCTGATGAACACCCGCTCGCGTTCGACGAACTGTTCGTTGCGGTCCAGGTAATCGTTCAGTGCACCGGCAATCGTGTGCAGCTCGGAGCTGCCACGCGGGTCGACCTCTATGCGCTGCCCCTGCGCACCGGGCCGCAGATCGGCGATGCGCTGCGCCAGCAGGCTCAACGGTCGCACCATCCGCTCCATGCCGAAGGACGCCATCAGCACGGTGACGAAGATCATGATCACGCCCGCCAGCATCACCCAGCGCGTGGCGAACTGCTCCAGATCGTGGAAGTCGGAGATATCCAGCGCCAGCGCGACCCGCCCCATCGATTCGGTCTCGCGCACCATCACCGCCGTCTCGCGGCCCTTCACCATCACCCCGTCATGCAGCCCGGGATGCAGTGTACGCAGGCTGTCGGGCAGGTTGACCGCATCGAAGCGGTAGAGGCTGAGCGTGTCCGAATCCTGCCAGCGGTAATGCGGCTCGTGCTCGACATGTTCGACGATGCTGTCCAGTTCGGAATTGAGCAGCGCGCGCCAGGCAGCGTGCTCGGCATGCTCATGCACGTAATTGCCGACGCTGAACACCGCCAGCGAAAGCAGCGCCAGGTAGCCCAGCAACCACCACAGCACGCGCCGGTACAGCGGCCCGGGCTTACGCGCCTTCATCAGTATCCTTGCCAGCGTCGCTGCCGGTGGTCACGGCCAGCCGATAACCCACCCGCGGCAGGGTGTGGATCAGCTTCTCGGCAAACGGGCCGTCAACGCTACGACGCAACTCGTAGACATGCGAGCGCAGCAGGTCGCCATCCGGCGGCTCGTCGCCCCACAGGGCGAACTCCAGCTGCTGTCGTGTCACCGCACCCGGGCTGGCCCGCATCAGCACTTCCAGCAGCTTCCGGCAGGCCGGGTACAGGTGCAGCACCTGGCCCTCACGCTGGGCCTCCAGCGTCGCCAGATCCAGCACCAGGTCGCCCACCTGCAGGCGCTTGCGCGGGTTGCGGCCCTGCGCACGCAGCAGCAGCGCTTCCAGCCGCACCTCCAGCTCGGGCAGCGCGAACGGCTTGGTCAGGTAGTCGTCGGCACCGGCGCGGAAGCCGGCGATCTTGTCCGGCAGTTCATCACGCGCGGTCAACATGATCACCGGCACCTCGGACGCGTGCTCGGCGCGCAGCCGGCGCAGCACTTCCGGCCCCTCCATGCGCGGCAGCATCCAGTCCAGGATCACCGCGTCGTAGGGATGGCTCCCGGCCAGGTGCAGGCCGGTGATGCCATCCGGGGCCACGTCCAGCACATGCCCGCGCGACTCGAAATAGTCGAACAGGTTGGCCACCAGCTGGCGGTTGTCCTCGATCACCAACAGACGCATGCACGAAACATCCACGGAAGTTCGTACCATGGTAGCGCCGCCCATGTCGGAATGCGGTCGTCCCGCCCCCTTCTGACGCTTTTCCCACCCCCGCCACCTCAGAATGGCCGTTTTGCTCCCGGAGCCTGCCGTGCCCGTAGCCCTGCCCCGCCGTTGGCGCCTGCCCCTGTTGTGGCTGCTGATCATTGCTGCATTGGCAGCGGGCATCGGCCTTCGGCAGCCGCAGCCGCCGGACGAACCGCGTTTCGTGCTGGCCGCGCGAACCATGGTCGAGAGCGGGCAATGGCTGCTGCCGCATCGTGGCAGCGAGCTGTATGCCGAGAAACCACCGGTGTTCATGTGGCTGCAGGCGGCCGCTTACGAGGTGGTCGGCAGCTGGCAGTGGTCGTTCCTGCTGCCGTCATTGCTGGGCGCCCTGCTGAGTCTGTGGCTGGTGTCGGATCTGGCACGGCGGCTGTGGTCACCGCGGCATTCCATCTATGCCCTCGCGGCGCTGTTCTGCACCCTGCAGTTCGGGCTGATGGCCAAGCGCGCGCAGATCGACATGGTGCTGGTGGGCATGACCACCGTGGCCCTGTGGGGCCTGATGCGCCACCTGTGCGAACGCCGCAATCTGCCCGCCCTGTGGCTGGCCGGCTTTGCCGCCGGCGTGGGTACCGTGACCAAGGGCGTGGGCTTCCTGCCGTTGCTGATGGTGCTGCCCTGGTTCGGCTGGTGGCTGTACCAGCGCCGTCGCGGGTATCGCGTGGAGGGTCCGCACCCGGCAACGCTGCTGTGGCTGATCCCGGCCTTCCTGCTAGGTGTCGGGGTGTGGCTGGCGCCGCTGGGCTGGGCCCTGCTGCACACGCCCACGGCCGAACTGCAGGCCTACGCGCATGAGCTGTTGTTCAAGCAGACCGGTACCCGTTACGCCAATGCCTGGCACCACCGGCAGCCCGCCTGGTACTACCTGCAGGTGATCCTGACCCTATGGCTGCCGGGCAGCCTGCTGCTGCCGATGCTGTTCAAGCCCTGGTGGCGCCGTATCCGCCGAGGCGACCGCCGCCAGTGGCTGCTGCTGGGCTGGGCGGTGCTGGTGCTGGTGTTCTTCAGCGCCAGCCCAGGCAAGCGTGAGGTGTACCTGTTGCCGATGCTGCCAGCAATGGCACTGGCCGTGGCGCCGCTGCTGCCCGGCCTGTTGCGCCGCCTGTGCGTGCGCCGCTACCTGTTCGGCTACAGCGTGGTGCTGATGCTGGCCACCGGCGTACTCGGCGTGATGCTGATGACCGAGCACCCGTGGGCGTTGGCGCAACTGGAACGCCGCGCCATGCCCGATACGTTGCTGCCGGTGCTGGGCGATGGCCTGCTGACCTTCGCCATTGCCCTGGCCACGCTGATCGTGTGGCTGCGGGTACGTCGTGCCGCGACGCTGGTGCTGCTGACCCACGGCATGCTGTGGATGCTCTATGGCCTGGTGCTGATGCCTGCACTGGACCCCTTCGCCTCGGCATCCGCACTGATGCGCCGGGTGGGTGCGCGGATCGGTCCCGACGCCGAACTGGCGCTGGTGGCCTGGCGCGAGCAGAACCTGCTGCAGGCCGACCGGCCGGTGCGCGAATTCGGCTTCAAGCGCCCTTGGGCCGAGCAATGGCACGATGCCGGCCCGTGGCTGGCCGAAGCACCGGACAAGCGCTGGCTGCTGGTGCTGGATGATGCGATGAGCCCGTGCGTGGATCCGAGCAAAGTGATCGATATCGGTGTTGCCAACAGGAATCGTTGGCAATTGCTTCCCGGTACCGCATGGAACCCGGAGTGCCACGCCGAGCGGACAGGATCGACCGCCGAAGAAGACTGAACGTTGGCACGCGCCGGGCAAACATTAACCCGGCACGAACGAGCGTCCGACCCTTCTCCGACATCCAGGTGACGAGCATGACCGCGGATTCCCGAACCGCCCTTTCCCAGCATGCCCGTCCGTCCCCTTGATGCGGTAGCGCCGCTTGCTACATCGCCACTGGCGTCACGATTTGCCGTAACTCACCTCTGGCTGCCTGTCGCAATCGGTCTGCCGTTGTTTACGCTGCTGATGGGTTTCGGCGGCGACCAATGGGTGGCCGATCATCTGTTCCGTCTGGAGGGTGGCCACTGGGCGCTGCAGGACGCCTGGATCACCCGCACGGTGGTGCACAAGGCCGGCAAATGGCTGAGCACGGCTGCTGCGCTCGTGGCGATCCTGCTGTGCTTCCACCACTGGCGAAAGGGTCGCGATCGCACCCTGCGGTGGGCGCTGCTTTATGTCGTAATTGCCATGGCTCTGGGCACGGGCGTGATCTCCCTTCTGAAGTCGCTGGTGCCGATGGAATGCCCCTGGGACCTGCTGCGCTACGGCGGCCACCAGCCTTTCATCGGTCTTTTCACCCTGCGCCCGGCCGGCATGGCGCCGCAGGCCTGCTTCCCGGCCGGGCATGCCAGCGCCGGCTATGCGTGGCTCTGTCTGTACTATTTCGCCCTGCTGTGGCGCCCGTCGTGGCGCTGGGCGGGGCTGTGGATCGGCCTCGGCGCTGGCCTGGTGTTCGGCATCAGCCAGCAGCTGCGGGGCGCACATTTCCTTTCGCATGACGTTGCCACTGCGTTGATATGTTGGCTGCTTTCGCTCGGCCTGTATGTCCTGATCCGCCGTCAGCTGGACCGTCCCCACCGCCAGGAGGCAAACGCATGAGTGCATCGGTCCAACGCCCCGCCCGCCTTCCCGCGTTGGCGAACCTTCGCCGTTGGCGGCCGCAGCTGTCCACCGAAGCACTGATTGCACTGACCAGCCTGTTCTTTGCGGTGGCCGGCAACGGCCTGTTCTGGCACAGCGCGATGGCCAGCCATCCGGGCAGCCTGCGCTACGCACTGTCGCTGCTGCTGTTGCTGCTGGGTGCGCACGGCGTGCTGCTGGGCATCCTGGTCTGGCGCTGGAACGCCAAGGTGGTGATCAGCCTGCTGCTGCTGGTGACTGCATTCGCTGCGCACTACATGAGCCGTTACCACATCTACCTGGATGCGGACATGCTGCGCAACGTGCTGGCGACCGATCCCAAGGAAAGCCGCGAGCTGATGACCGTGTCGCTGGTGTGGCCGGTGCTGTTGCTGGCGGTGTTGCCGATGATCGTGCTGTGGCGCGTGGAGCTGCGCCGCCGCAGCTGGAGCCGCAGCCTGCTCTGGCGCGTCGGCTTCCTGGTGGTGGCGGCAGTGACCGCGGTAGGCGGCGCATTGATCTCGTTCCAGGATGTCTCGGCACTGATGCGCAACCAGCGCGAAGTGCGTTACCTCGCCACCCCGGCCAACGTGCTGCTGGGCATGCCGCGCGCACTGCGTGGCGACAACCCGGTGCAGCGCGCGCCGAAGCTGCCGATCGGTACCGATGCCAAGGCCACCCCACGTGCACCTGCCAGCAAGCCGCGCCTGCTGGTGATCGTCATGGGCGAAACCGTGCGCGCGCAGAACTGGGGCCTCAACGGTGGCCGCAACACCACCCCGGAACTGGCCCAGGCACCGGTGATCAACTTCCCCGACATGCACTCCTGCGGCACCAGCACCGAAGTGTCGCTGCCGTGCCTGTTCTCGCCGTGGGGACGCCACGAGTACGACGAGAAGAAGATCCGTGCACACCAGTCGCTGCTGCATGTGCTGAACCGTGCCGGCATCGCACCGTTGTGGCGTGACAACCAGTCCGGCTGCAAGGGCGTGTGCGAAGGCCTGGAGTTCCAGTCGCTGTCCGATGCGACCACCCCGGGCCTGTGCGCGGACGGCCGCTGCATGGACGAGATCCTGCTGCAGGACCTGGCCACCCAGGTGCGCGCCAAGCCCGGCGACCGCGTGGTGGTGCTGCACCAGCTGGGCAACCATGGCCCGGCGTACTTTGAGCGTTACCCGGCCGCATTTGCGCGCTTCAAGCCAACCTGCGACACCCGTGACATCGGCCGCTGCTCACGCGAGGAGATCACCAACAGCTACGACAACGCCGTGCTGTACACCGATCATTTCCTGAGCAAGACCATCGGCACGCTGCAGGGCATGCAGGACTACGACACGGCCATGATCTACCTGTCCGACCACGGCGAGTCGCTGGGCGAGAAGGGCCTGTTCCTGCATGGCGTGCCGTACGCGATCGCCCCGGCCGAGCAGACCCGCGTGCCGATGACGATGTGGTTTTCGCCGGGCTTCGCCAGCAGCCGCGGGCTGGACCTGCAGTGCGTGCGCAAGCGTTCGGCGGCGTACACCGACCATGACAACCTGTTCCCGTCGGTGCTGGGCCTGATGCAGGTGAAGACCTCGCTGTACGAGCGCGACCGCGACCTGTTCGCCAACTGCGAGAGTTAGGGTTTGTCGGCAGGGCTGCGCCCTGCACCCGCCGAGGCCACTGCACAAGCAACGGCAACAGCAGAAGCAGGCGATTCGTGGTTTGGCGGGGCGGTGTCGGAATGCGGGGACGCCGCAAGTACGTCCATGTAGGCTTGGCAGCCGCATCCATGCGGCTGACACCCCGCACTCCGACACCGCCCCACCTCTGACAGATTGTCCCGATCTGGTAGATCCACGCCATGCGTGGATGAATTTCCATCGGAATCGAATAGTCGAATTGAATTCGAAAAGCATCCACGCATGGCGTGGATCAATGACAGGTCGCGGAAATCTGTCGAAGGCGGGGTGGGTCCGGTTGCGGGGGCGTGAGCGCCATGGATGGCGCGACCGAGCCTCCATGGACGGATTTACGGCGTCCCCCGCAACCGGACCCGCCCCGCCAAACCACGGATAGTCCGCTGTTGCTGTTGCTTCGGCTTTGCCGTTGCTCGAAGGCCTCTGCAGGTGCCGGGCGCCGCCCGGCCGACTTCCGCCACTTGCGGTGGCAGCCACTGCCCACTAGCCTTCGGCCGTCGTTCACCACCCAAGGACCGCCCGTGAAACACCGTCATCTCCTGCTGGCCGCGGCAGTCGCCGCCGCCACGCTGGCCCTGGCCGCCTGCAAGAAGGAACCCACCCCAGGCACCGATACCGCCAGCAGCAGCGCCCCGGCCGGCGAAACCGCCGACCAGTTCGTGGCCCGCATCAATGCCGAATTCAAGGCCGCCTACCCGGAGATGACCTCGGCGCAGTGGCTGTCCTCCACCTACATCAACAGTGATTCCGAACGCATCGCGGCCAAGGCCAACGAGCGCTCGCTGACCCAGCTCAACAGCTGGATCGAGCAGGCCGCCAAGTTCGATGGCAAGCCGATGAGCGAGGACAGCAAGCGCGCGATCCATCTGCTGAAGCTGATGTCCTCGATGCCGGCGCCGCGCGATCCGGCCAAGCTGGCCGAACTGACCCAGATCGCCACCCGCATGGAAGGCAGCTACGGCGCAGGCAAGTACTGCACCGACGCCAACGATCCGAACTCCTGCCGCCAGCTGGGCGAGCTGGAGCAGGTGCTGGCGCGCAGCCGCGACTACGACCAGCAGCTCGATGCCTGGCAGGGCTGGCACAGCACCACCAAGAGCATGCGTGGTGACTACCAGAAGTTCGTCGGCCTGGTGAATGAAGGTGCCAAGGACATGGGCTTCACCGATGCCGGGCAGATGTGGCGCAGTGGCTATGACATGCCGCCGGAGCAGATCGGCCCGGAAACCGATCGCCTGTGGGAACAGGTCAAGCCGATGTACGAGCAGCTGCACTGCTATGCGCGCGGCAAGCTGGACAAGACCTATGGCAAGGACAAGGCCGAGGTGGGCAACGGCCTGATCGCCGCGCACCTGATGGGCAACATGTGGCAGCAGGACTGGTCCAACCTGTGGGACCAGCTGGAACCGTACCCGGGCGCCGGCAGCCTGGACATCACCGCGGCGCTGGAAAAGCAGTACCAGACCAACCTGAGTGCGGCGCTGGCCAAGGCTGGCAAGGATGCGAACGTGGCCGCGCAGTACAAGGCGCAGCGCGAAGCCGAACTGCGCACCGCCAAGCAGATGACCGAGCGTGCGCAGGACTTCTACGTGTCGCTGGGTATGCCGTCGTTGCCGCAGTCGTACTGGGACAAGACCCAGTTCATCAAGCCCGATGACCGCGACGTGGTCTGCCACGCCAGTGCCTGGGACATGAACATGGAAGGCGACGTGCGCACCAAGATGTGCATCAAGCCCAACGAAGAGAACTTCACCACCATCTACCACGAGCTGGGCCACATCTATTACGACCTGGCCTACAACCCGCTGCCGCCGCTGTTCCAGGGCGGTGCCAACGATGGCTTCCATGAAGCGATCGGCGACACCATCGTGCTGGCGATGACGCCGAAGTACCTCAGTTCGATCGGGCTGGTCGACGCGCCGACCGAGAGCCGCGAGGCAGTCATCAACAACCAGATGCGCATGGCGCTGTCGGGCGTGTCGTTCCTGCCGTTCGGGCTGATGATCGACCGCTGGCGCTGGGGCGTGTTCGATGGTTCGATCACCGCGGACAACTACAACAAGGCCTGGTGGGACCTGAAGGCCAAGTACCAGGGCGTGGCACCGGCCACCACCCGTGGCGAGGAATTCTTCGACCCGGGTGCCAAGTACCACGTGCCGGGCAACACCCCGTACACCCGCTACTTCCTGGCGCGCATCCTGCAGTTCCAGTTCTACAAGGGCCTGTGCGATGCCGCCGGCTTCAAGGGCCCGCTGCACGAGTGCACCTTCTACGGCAACAAGGAAGCGGGGCAGAAGTACTGGGCGATGCTGAGCAAGGGTGCCAGCCAGCCGTGGCAGGCCACGCTGAAGGAACTGACCGGCTCGGACAAGCTCGATGCCGGCCCGATGATCGAGTACTTCAGCCCGGTCAATGCCTGGTTGAAGCAGCAGAACGAAGGCCAGATGTGCGGCTGGCAGGCCAGCGCGGCACCGGCAGCAGCGAAATGAAAGAAGGGGCGGGTCCGCGAGGATCCGCCCCTTTTGATCCGGTAGCGCCGGGCCATGCCCGGCGGCTTTTCATCACACCGCTGCGCTCGCCGGGCATGGCCCGGCGCTACCGCGATGACGATCAGTTGCTCTTCTTCGCCGCCAGCTGTGCGGCCAGCGCGGCCTTGAATTCCTCGAAGGTCTGACCCTTCTCGTTGGCTTCGGCCTGCGCCGCATCGCGCAGCGCATCCGAATAGATCAAGCGCACCGGCGTGCCCTGCCGTTCGTGCAGTTCACCGGCCTGCATGATCAGCGCCAGCACCTGGGCCGCACTTTCGCTCTGGCCGGCGATGCGGCCATCCATGCCCAGCACCCATTCGCCATCGCGACGGACGACGCCGGCCAGCAGCGTGCGCTGGGTGTCGCGCAGTTCGGCGTGCGGCTCGACGGGCGAGGCGGTGGCGGCGGCCTTGTTGGCAGCCTGCTGTTCCTGGCGACGGCGCTGGTCGCGGCGGGATTTGGAAGAGGTCGACATCGGTGGGGCTTGCATTGCGGGGGCGCAAGGATAACCCACGCCCCCTGCGTGCTGGTTCACACCGGTACGGCGTCGGCTCAGTCCAGCACCCGCCCCTGCCGCCAGTAGCCCATGAAGGTGATCGCGCGGCGATCCAGGCCGCAGTCCTTCACCAGATACCGGCGGATCGCCATCACCGCGCCGGCCTCGCCCGCCACCTAGGCATACATCGCGCCGTCTGCGCTGGCGTCAGCTTGCTCCCACAGGATCTGCGCATCGACGTCGATGTCGTCCAGTTCGGCGCCCTCGGCCACGGCCGGGGCTGCCGCCAGCCGCGCCTGCACGGCCTGCAGCAACTGCTGCCCATGGGCCTGTTGCCCGCGTGGCAACCACACCAGTTCGGCCGTGGCCGGTGCCTTCAATGGCACCGCATCCCCCGCTTGGGCGATCTCCAGCAGGGCCAGCGTGCGCGGCGGATCGGCCAGCCCGGCCAGTTCCTCGAGGATGCCGGCCACTGCCGGCAATGCCGTCTCATCGGCCACCAGCAGCACCTGACCCACCCCGGCTGGCGGCTTCCATTCCCAGCCCTCGCTGCTGTCCGCACAGTCAGCGTCGGGGGCCAGCAGCACCACGCGGTCGCCCGGCCGTGCGTGCGTGGCCCAGCGCGAGGCCGGTCCGGTCTCGCCATGCAGCACGAAGTCGACGTCGACCTCGCAGTCGCCGGCGCGCAGTTGGCGGAGGGTAAAAGTGCGCATCGGCGGCCGCGCGTCATCGGGCAGTGCGCGGTAACGGGCGTACCAGTCTTCGCCGCTGGGCACGTCCGGCGCGTCCTGGCCGGGCAAGGGGAAGAACACCTTGATGCGTTGGTCCGGGCCTTCGGTCTTCATGCGCGCCACGTCGGCGCCGGTGAACACCATGCGGTCCAGGGAAGGAGAAAGAACGCGGCGCTCCTTCAGCGCCACCTCGAACAGGCGGTAGGTCTGCTGCGCAGCCATGGGATACCTCATGCGACGACATCGGGATGGCTGGCTGTCGTGCATCCACGAACCGGCTTGCTGGAAACCCCAGCCTAGTCCCTGCTCGCAGCGTCGCAAGGGGGCGCCGCGTGATGCTGTGCCCTACCCCTGCGCGACGCTCAAAGCGTCGTGCCGGCTGCCTCTGCTGCGCGCTCGCGCTGGTGCTCCCAGTACCAGAACACGAAGCCGGCCGCGAAGAAGGCCGCCTGCCCCAGTGCCAGATGCAGCGGGCTGTCGTGCAGCAGTGGCGATACCACGCCCGCCACCACGGTGCTGATCATCAGCTGCACGAAGGCCTGCAGCGACGAGGCCAGGCCGCGCTGCAGCGGATACATGTCCAGCACCGCCAGCGCCAGGATCGGGAAGATCAGCGCCATGCCCATGCCGCCGAGGAAGATCGGCATCACCGCCCACGGCAGCGCGAACTGCGGCGCCAGGCTGACATAGCCGATGTTCAACACGGCAGAGACCGCACACAAGGTAAAGCCCAGGGCCACCTGCCGCGTCGGTGTGCTGTGCCCGGCCATGCGCCCGGACAGGAACGAACCGGTGGTCATGCCGCCGATGGTGGGAATGAACAGCCAGGCAAAGCCGCCTTCACCCAGATGCAGGTGCTGCATCACGATGGCCGGCGCCGAGGAGATGTACAGGAAGATGCCGCCGAAGCCGATGCTGCCGGCCAGCGCCAGGCGCAGGAAACGCGGGTTGAAGCCGATGCGCACGTAGTCGCGCATCAACGTGCGTGGCGACAGTGCAACCCGTGCCTGCGCCGGATGGGTTTCCGGCAGGAAGCGCGCAGTGGCCGCCAGCAGCACCAGCGCGAATACCACCAGGAACCAGAAGATCAGCGGCCAGCCGGCACCACTGAGCAGGATCCAGCCGCCGATGATCGGCGCGATGGCCGGGGCGATGCCGAACAGCATCGACACCTGGCTCATCAGCCGCTGCGCGTCGTGGCCGTGGTACAGATCGCGGATCACCGCGCGACCGACGATCATGCCGACACCGGCAGACAGGCCCTGCAGCGCGCGGAACGCCAGCAGCGTGGTCAGGTCGGTGGACAACGCGCAGCCCACCGAGGCGCCGACGAAGATCACCAGGCCGCCGAGGATCACCCGCTTGCGCCCCCACGCATCGGACAGCGGGCCGTGGGCCAGGCTCATCAGGCCGTAGAACAGCAGGTAGACGCTGATGGTCTGCTGCACCGCCACCTCGTCCACCGCCAGGCGCTGGGCCAGCTGCGGAAACGCAGGAAAGATGGTGTCGATCGAGAACGGACCGAACATGGCCAGACCAGCGAGCAACAGGGCCATGCGGCGGGTGGAAGGAGCAACAGCGGCGGTCATCGGGCAAGCGTCCGGCAGGGCCATGCGTGACACGCACGGCGGGCGCCGATCCCCTGCAGCAGGGACGGCGCCAGATGAATACGAGAATCCGACCATCATAGGTGGGGAATGCGTGCGACGCCATGCACGGGTGCACAGAACGCACGCCCGGGCCATCGGCCATTCAGGCGTGTGAGGCCGCTGCGGGCCACCGTCGGGCGCCGGCAAGAGGCTATAATCGGCGGGCAACACGGTGGGAGAAGCAGGTCACCGCTGCCGAAGGCGCAACGCCCGTAATCGCTCAGGCCCGATACCACCCGTAACAGAACTCTGGAGAGACCGGTTCGATCCGGCGCCGAAGGGGCACGAAGCTGCGGTTTCCGCGCTTTTAAACTCTCAGGCAAAAGGACAGAGGGGCGCCCGCAGACCGCCGACCGGCGGCTTGTGCCCGTGCGTGTGCCCTTTCCTGACGGATCCTTCGCCATGTCCCAGAACACCCCTTCCCTGCGTGAGCTCGAGCACCATTCGGCGTTCGTCGAGCGCCACATCGGCCCCAACGATGCCGAGATCGCGCAGATGCTCGGCGTCATCGGCCACGCATCGCTGGATGCGATGACCGATGCCATCGTCCCGGCCAAGATCAAGTCGCCGGCACCGCTGGCACTGCCGGAGTCGATCACCGAAGTGCAGGCGCTGGCGAAGATCCGCGCGATCGCCGACAAGAACACCGTGCTGCGCAGCTTCATCGGCCAGGGCTACTACGGTACCCACACGCCGAACGTGATCCTGCGCAACATTCTGGAAAACCCCGCCTGGTACACCGCCTACACTCCGTACCAGGCGGAAATCTCGCAGGGCCGCATGGAAGCGCTGATCAACTTCCAGACCCTGTGCGCCGACCTGACCGGCATGGAAATCGCCAACGCCTCGCTGCTGGACGAAGCCACTGCCGCTGCTGAAGCGATGACCCTGGCCAAGCGCTCGGCCAAGTCGAAGTCGGACACCTTCTTCGTGCACGACGCCGTGCACCCGCAGACACTGGAACTGCTGCGCACGCGCGCCGAGCCGATGGGCATCGTGCTGCGCGTGGGCACCCCGGCCGAAGCGCTGGAAGCGGAAGCCTTCGGCCTGCTGCTGCAGTACCCGGATACCTTCGGCCAGGTCGGCGACTACAAGGCGCTGGTCGATGCCGTGCACGCGCGCGGCGGCCTGGTGGCCGTGGCCACCGACCTGCTGGCCCTGACCCTGCTGGCCGCCCCGGGCGAATGGGGTGCGGACATCGTGGTCGGCAACAGCCAGCGTTTCGGCGTGCCGTTCGGTTTCGGTGGCCCGCATGCGGCGTTCATGGCCTGCCGTGACGCCTACAAGCGTTCGATGCCGGGCCGCCTGATCGGTGTCTCGATCGACGCACAGGGCAACCCGGCCTACCGCCTGACCCTGCAGACCCGCGAACAGCATATCCGCCGCGAGAAGGCCACCTCCAACATCTGTACCGCACAGGTGCTGCTGGCAGTGATGGCCTCGATGTACGCCGTCTACCACGGTCCGGAAGGCCTGACCCGCATCGCCCGCCGCACCCATCGCCTGGCCGCGATCCTGGCCAGCGCGCTGCGTACCGCCGGTGTGCAGGTCGGTGCCGACTTCTTCGACACGCTGCACGTGACCGGTGTCGACGCCGACGCGATCCATGCCAAGGCCCGTGCTGCCGGCTACAACCTGCGTGCGATCGACAGCAGCTCGGTGGGCATCAGCCTGGACGAGACCACCACCCGCGCCGACATCGTCGCCGTCGGCGCGCTGTTCGGTGCCAGCGTTGATGTGGACGCACTGGATGCCAGCACCGCCGACGCGCTGCCGGCCGGCCTGCTGCGCCAGTCCGCGTTCCTGACCCACCCGGTGTTCAACACCCACCACAGCGAGCACGAGCTGCTGCGCTACCTGCGTTCGCTGGCCGACAAGGACCTGGCGATGGACCGCACGATGATCCCGCTGGGCTCGTGCACCATGAAGCTCAACGCCACCGCCGAAATGATTCCGGTGACCTGGCCGGAGTTCTCGCAGATCCACCCGCTGGTGCCGGCCGAGCAGGCGCTGGGCTACAAGGAACTGATCGATTCGCTGGAAGCGATGCTGGTCGAGTGCACCGGCTACGACGCCGTCAGCCTGCAGCCGAACTCCGGTGCGCAGGGCGAGTACGCCGGCCTGCTGGCGATCCGCGCCTACCACCGCTCGCGCGGCGAAGATCACCGTGACATCTGCCTGATTCCGGATTCGGCGCACGGCACCAACCCGGCCTCGGCACAGATGTGCGGCATGAAGGTCGTGGTAACCAAGACCGATGCCAACGGCAACGTCGACGTCGAGGACATCCGCCTCAACGCCGAGAAATACAGCGACCGCCTGGCCGCGATCATGATGACCTACCCGTCCACGCATGGCGTGTTCGAGGAAGAAGTCGTGGAGATCTGCGAGATCATCCACAAGCACGGCGGCCAGGTGTACACCGACGGTGCCAACATGAACGCCCTGGTCGGCGTGGCCAAGCCGGGCAAGTGGGGTTCGGACGTTTCGCACCTGAACCTGCACAAGACCTTCTGCATCCCGCACGGCGGCGGCGGCCCGGGCGTTGGCCCGTGTGCGGTCAAGTCGCACCTTGCCCCGTTCCTGCCGGGCAAGCTGGGTGACAACGGTCCGGTCGGCATGGTCAGCGCCGCCAGCTTCGGCAGCGCCTCGATCCTGCCGATCAGCTGGATGTACATCGCGATGATGGGCACCGAAGGCCTGCGCAAGGCCACCCAGGTCGCGCAGCTCAACGCCAACTACATCGCCAAGCGCCTGGCCCCGCACTTCAAGACCCTGTACACCGGCCGCAACGGCCTGGTGGCACACGAGTGCATCCTGGACGTGCGCCCGCTGGAGAAGACCAGCGGCATCGGCGCCGAGGACGTGGCCAAGCGCCTGATCGACTTCGGCTTCCACGCCCCGACCCTGAGCTTCCCGGTGGCCGGCACGCTGATGGTCGAACCGACCGAAAGCGAATCGCTGCACGAGCTGGATCGCTTCATCGACGCGATGATCCAGATCCGCGAGGAGATCACCGCGATCGAAGACGGACGCCTGGACCGCGAAGACAACCCGCTGAAGAACGCACCGCACACCGCCACCGCGGTGACCGCCAGCGAATGGACCCACGCCTACCCGCGTGAACTGGCTGCGTTCCCGCTGCCCAGCCTGAAGCTGCAGAAGTACTGGCCGCCGGTGGCACGCGTGGACAACGTGTACGGCGACAAGAACGTGATGTGCGCCTGCATCCCGGTCGATGCCTACAAGGATGATGAAGTCGAGGCTTGATTCCTCGCTGCATCGGTAAAGAGAACGGCCCGCGCAAGCGGGCCGTTTTCATGAGGGTGTGTGGACCAGGGTCCACACCCACAAACATCCGATCACGGGTCCGGCATCTGCCCCAGGCTCAACTGCCACGACACGCCGAAGCGGTCCTGCACCCAGCCGTAGCGGTTGCTGAAGTCATAGTCGCCCACCGGCATCAACCAGTGCCCACCCTCGCCCAGCACGCGCGCCGCGCGCTCGAACTGCTCGGCACCGGAGCACTCGACGAACAGCGAGATCGACGGGCTGAAGGTGAAGTCGTGCACGTCCAGGCTGTCGAAGCACAGGTAGTGGGTGCCGCCCAGCAGGAAGATGGCCTGGCGGACCTGCCCAGGCACGCCGGCACCGGCGCCATCCGGATGGCGCTGCATTGCCAGCAGGCGGAAATCGGCGAAGGCCTCGGCGTACATGGCCAGCGCGGCCTCAGCCTGGCCGGTGAACATCAGGAAGGGACGGCTGCGCAGCATGCGGTACTCCTGGTCGACGGGCCGCTGACGGCCCACGGGATCAGGATGGCACGGCGGATGTATGCCTGCTGTAGAGCCGAGCCCATGCTCGGCTGGCGGCCGCGCGAACAGCAGCCGACCGCAGGCGCGCGTCAGCGCCCGACGATCAGGCCTCGCGCATGCGCCGCGCGATGGCGCTGCCAGCGGCGATCGTGGCGGTCAGCGCCACCATCGACAGGAACTGCAGGCGGGTGTGCGACTCGCTCAGCAGCAGGCCGAAGATCAGTGCCAGGATCGCCAGCGCGCAGCAGGTCAGCCACGGGAAGCCGGCCATGCGGAATGGCAGGCGGGTACCCAGGCGATCCGCCCGGCGGCGCAGCACCAGCTGCGAGACCAGCGACAGCGTCCACACCAGCAGGCAGGTGGAACCGACGATGTTCAGCAGCACCGGCAGCACCCGGTCCGGGAACAGCAGTTCCATCACGGTGGCGGCGAAGCCGAACAGCACGCTGGCGAGAACGGCGATCACCGGCACCTGGCGCGGGTCGGTCCAACCCAGCACGGCCGGTGCTTCACGACGCTGCGCCAGCGAATACATCATGCGCGAGGCGCCGTAGAGGTTGGCATTGAGCGCCGACAGCAGCGCGATCACCGCGATCAGGGTGATGGCGGTGCCGGCACCCGGAATACGGGCGATATCCAGCACGGCGGCGAACGGCGACTTCAGCGCCTCGCTGGTCCACGGCACCACGGCGATGATCACGCTCAGCGAGCCGATGTAGAACACCAGGATGCGCCAGGCCACAGTGCGGATGGCACGGGCAATGCTGCGTTCCGGGTCTTCGGTCTCCGCCGCCGCAACGGCCACGATCTCGGTACCACCGAAGGCGAACACCACCACCAGCAGTGCAGCGCCAATACCCGCCAGGCCCTTCGGTGCGAAGCCGCCGTGTTCGGTGAAGTTGCTCAGGCCCGGCGAGGTCACCTGCGGCAGCCAGCCCATCAGCAGCGCCACGCCGATGGCGATGAAGGCCAGGATCGCCGCGACCTTGAGGATGGCGAACCAGAATTCGAACTCGCCGAAGTTCTTCACCCCGAGCAGGTTGATTGCGGTGAAGAACAGCATGAAGGCCAACGCTGCCATCGGTACCGGCACCGCAGGCCAGACCGTGGCCAGCAACCCGGCCGCGCCCACCGCCTCGGCAGCGATCACGATCACCAGCTGCACCCACCACAACCAGCCGACCGTGGCGCCGGCGGTGGCGCCCATGGCATCGGCGGCGTACACCGAGAACGCGCCGCTGGTCGGTTTGGCCGCCGCCATCTCGCCCAGTGCGTTCATCACGATGATCACCAGCGCGCCGGCCACCAGGTACGACACCAGAACCGCCGGACCGGCCGCCTGCACACCCACGCCCGAGCCGAGGAACAGGCCGGCGCCGATGGCGCTGCCCAGGCCCATCATGATCAGCTGGCGGGGCTTGAGCGAATGCCCGAGGCGGGACGGCGAAGCGGTCGGAATCGAGTTGGGCATCGGCGGGGCTGGCGGCGGGCTACAGGGGCGACACCTTACCCTGTCCCATGCCTGCGGGGATAGGCACAGCGCAGCAGGCGGCTCAGGCCAGCGCGGGCTCGCTGACACTGCCGCCGATGCGGGCGCGGTAGGCGCGCGGCGAGAAACCGGTTTCAGCCTTGAACTTGCGGGTAAAGGCGCTCTGGTCGCTGAAACCGCAGGCCTGGCCGATGCAGGCGATGCTGTCGTCGCCGTGCAGCAGGTGCATGGCCATCTGGATCCGCAGCCGGGTCAGCACCTGCTGCGGGGTCATCTGGAACACCTTGCGGAAGCTACGCTCCAGCTTGGACAGCGAAAAGCCGGTGATGTCCAGCAGGGTCTGCATGCGCACGTTCTCGGCGTAGTGCGCATTGAGGTGGGCCAGGGCCAACCGCAGCTGCTCGTACTGGGTACCCAGGCTGTCCTTCTGGCCGAGGTCGCGGGAAATGCCGATCAGGCCCTCGATGGCCCCATCGACCACCAGTGGGCGCTTGCAGGTCAGGCACCAGCCCGGTTCGCGGTTGGCGAACAGGTGCAGCTCCATCAGGTTCTCGATCACCTCGCCGGACAGCACGCGGGCGTCCTGATCGCCGTAGTCCGCACTGAGCCCGGTCGGGTAGATCTCGGCCGCGGTACGCCCGATCACGTCCTTGCGCGCACGCAGGCCCAGCCGCCGCAGCATGGTCTGGTTGACGTGGGTGTAACGCCCCTGGCGGTCCTTGATGAAGAACAGCACATCCGGGATGGCGTCGAACAGGGCTTCGATGTCGGCGGGCTCGACTCGCATGGGGCAAGCATACCCGAGCCTGCTTTTGCCTGTACGTTCACCTCTGCCGGACCTCGGTTTAACGGGGCTGGTTCCAGTGTCGTGGTTCCTTCTGATGATCCGGAGCCAACGTCAATGGCCGCCAGCAAGCCGACCGGCAAGCGCGCAACCGCCCCTGCCGAAAACCACCGCCGGGGCGACGGCGATGAACTGCACCAGCAGGCCGGGGGCACCCATCCGGTGATGACCACCGATCAGGGCATCCCGGTGGCGGACAACCAGAACTCCCTGCGGCAGGGGCCCCGAGGGCCCACGCTGCTGGAGGACTTCATCCTGCGCGAGAAGATCACCCACTTCGATCACGAACGCATTCCCGAGCGCATCGTGCACGCACGTGGCAGCGCAGCACACGGCCACTTCGAGCTGACCCGGTCACTGGCCGCCCATACCCGCGCGCGCATCCTGACCGAGGTAGGCGTCAAGACGCCCGTGTTCACCCGTTTCTCGACGGTAGCCGGCGGCGCGGGCTCGGTGGATACCCCCCGCGACGTGCGCGGCTTCGCGGTCAAGTTCTATACCAAGGAGGGCAACTGGGATCTGGTTGGCAACAACATTCCGGTGTTCTTCATCCAGGACGCCATGAAATTCCCGGACCTGGTGCACGCAGTGAAGATGGAACCGGACCGTGCGTTTCCGCAGGCCGCCACGGCCCACGACACCTTCTGGGATTTCATCTCGCTCATGCCCGAGTCGATGCACATGATCATGTGGGCGATGAGCGACCGCGCCATACCGCGTTCGCTGCGGATGATCGAAGGCTTCGGTGTGCACAGCTTCCGCCTGCTGAACGAGGCGGGAGAGTCGACCTTCGTCAAGTTCCACTGGCGGCCCAAGCTGGGTATCCAGTCCACGGTCTGGGACGAAGCGTTGAAACTGCAGTCGGCCGACAATGACTTCCATCGCCGCGACCTGTTCGAGGCCATCCAGCGCGGCGACTTTCCCGAATGGGAACTGGGAGTGCAGCTGTTTACGGAAGAAGAGGCCGACGCATTCCCGTTCGATCATCTGGACCCGACCAAGATCATTCCCGAATCGCTGGTGCCGTTGCAGGTCATCGGGCGCATGGTGCTGGACCGCTGGCCGGACAACTTCTTCGCCGAGACCGAGCAGGCGGCTTTCTGCCCGGCCAACGTGCCACCGGGCATCGACTTCAGCAACGACCCGCTGCTGCAGGGGCGCCTGTTCTCCTATCTGGACACCCAGCTGCTGCGCCTGGGCGGCCCGAACTTCCACCAGATCCCGGTGAATGCGCCCAAGTGCCCGTTTGCCAATCATCAGCGCGACGGCCACATGCAGATGCAGGTGCCCAAGGGCCGGGTGGCCTACGATCCCAGTTCGCTGCAGGAGGGCACCCCGCGCGAGACGCCTGCCGGATTCCGCAGCCATGCCAGCGCCGACGATGGCCGCAAGGGCCGCACCCGCGCGGAGAGTTTCGCCGACCACTACAGCCAGGCACGCATGTTCTTCCGTAGCCTTGAGAAGCCGGAACAGGCGCATCTGGCATCGGCACTCGTGTTCGAATTGTCCAAGGTGGAAACACTCAAGGTGCGGGTGCGTACCGTCAGCCACCTGCGCAACATCGACGAATCACTGGCGCAGCGCGTAGCTGATGGGCTCGCGTTGCCTGCACTGCCCGACCCCGCGCCGACCGCCACGCCGGTGCAGGACATGCCTGCCGCTCCCGAGGTGCGCGTGATCGGGCGCAACAAGCCCACCCTGCAAGGGCGCAGCATCGGCATCCTGTTTGATGAGGGCTCCGACGCGCGCGTGATGGCCAGCCTGAGCAAAGCGGCCCGGAAGGCGGGTGCAGACGTGAAGCTGGTCGCGCCCAAAGTAGGCGGCGCCACGCTGAGCGATGGGGCGATGCAGGCGGCGGATGGGCAACTGGCGGGCACGCCATCGGCTGTGTTCGATGCGGTGGCCGTGGTGCTCAGCCCGGAAGCCGCGAAGGCCTTGTCGAAAGAGAGTGCAGCCGTCGAATTCGTCAGCCAGGCGTGGGCGCACCTGAAGGCCATCGCCAGCGACGCAGGCGGCCAGACGCTGCTGAAGGCGGCGCGGGTCGGCAACGATGCCGGCATCGTCGAAGCGGAAGACGCCAAGGCCTTCCTGGCGGCGGCCGCCACCCGCCAATGGGCGCGTGAACCGAAGCTGCGCCTGCTGGCCTGACTACTACGACAGGAGATCCGTCATGCCCCGTGGTGACAAATCCGCATATACCGAGAAACAGAAGCGCCAGGCCGAGCACATCGAGGAAAGCGAACGTGATCGCGGCGCGAGTGAAGGCACCGCCGAGCGCATTGCCTGGGCCACCGTGAACAAGCAGGACGGTGGCGGCAAACGTAGCGGCAGTGCCCGCAAGGGCGCGAAGAAGGCGACCAGCAAGAAGGCTGCCAAGAAGGCGCCTGCCAGGAAGTCGGCCACAAAGAAGGCCACGACCAAGGCGACGGCAGCGAAGAAGGCACCTGCGAAGAAGGCGGTGGCGAAGAAGGCACCGGCTCGCAAGACCGCGACAAAGAAGGCCACAAAGAAGACGGCGAAGAAGGCTGCGGCCAGGAAGACGGGTACGGCCGCCTCGCGGAGCGCCGCCGCAAAGAAGGCAGCCAAGACGCGGGCCGCGAAGAAGACCGTGCGCAAGGCGGCGGCGAAGAAAGCTGCGCGTACGCGTGCGCGCGCCTGAAGCGTCGGTCAGGGGGGGGGGCGTCCTCATCCATGCGGCAACTTCGGCTGCGTCAGCACGGCCTTCAGCAGTAGACGGGCTCCTTCCAGCGAAATACGGCCGCTCAAGGCGGCCGTATTCCTGTCGCTGCACTGCCCGCTCAGGCTGCGCGACGGGGCACAGCAGAGACCGCCGCGCCTTCCACCT
Source organism: Stenotrophomonas sp. 115C5 (assembly GCF_056861055.1). Lineage (NCBI taxonomy): Bacteria > Pseudomonadati > Pseudomonadota > Gammaproteobacteria > Lysobacterales > Lysobacteraceae > Stenotrophomonas > Stenotrophomonas sp. 115C5. The sequence continues at coordinate 103,397 of NZ_JBSPUQ010000011.1, read as the reverse complement.
TGAATACCGCCGCCGACGTGGTCAGCGCATGCGCCTGTTCTTCCAGCGCGCGGCTCGCGGCAGTGGCTTCTTCCACAAGCGCGGCGTTCTGCTGGGTCACCTGGTCCATCTGCACCACCACCTGGTTGACCTGCTCGATGCCGGCGGCCTGTTCCTTGCTGGCCGCTGCTATGTCGCTCATCAGCTGGGTGGTGCGCGAGCTGGCCTGGGCCACGCGCGCGATCGCGGCCTCCGATTCAACGGTCACCGCCAGGCCACTCTTCACCTTGGCGGCAGCGTCTTCGATCAGCTCCTTGATCTCCTTGGCGGCGACACCGGCGCGTTGCGCGAGCGTGCGCACTTCGCTGGCGACCACGGCAAAACCACGGCCCTGTTCACCTGCACGCGCGGCTTCCACTGCAGCATTCAACGCCAGGATGTTGGTCTGGAACGCGATGCCGTCAATCACCGTGGAGATTTCCGAGATGCGTGCCGAGGACTGATCGATCTCACCCATCACCGACGCCATCTGCGCCATCGCCTGCTCGGTCTCGCGCACGGCGGCACCGGCCGCATGCGCTTCACTGTCGGCCTGGCGCGCCAGCTCGGCGTTCTGGCGCACGGTGGAGGTCAGTTCCTCCATCGACGCAGCCGCTTCTTCCAGGTTGGCGGCCTGCTGCTCGGTGCGGCGCGACAGGTCGTTGTTGCCGGCAGCCAGTTCCTGCGCTGCGTTGTTGATGCTGTCAGCGGCCACCTGGATACCGCGCACGATGCCGGTCAGCTGCGCGGTGGTGGTGTTGGCGTCGTCGCGCATGCGGGCGAATACGCCGTCGTACTCGCCATCCATGCGTGCGGTCAGGTCGCCGTGCGAGATCGCGCGCAGCACGTCGGAGACATCGGCGATGCTGGCCTGCGAACTGGCCATCATGCCGTTGAGGTGCTCGACCATCGCCTTGAACTGGAACTGGAACGCAGCGGCATCGCCACGCATGCTGAAATCACCGGCGCGCGCGGCGCGGGCCAGTTCATCGATCTGCGCGTTGATTGCCATCAGGCTCTGCTTCACTGCCGCCAGGGTGCGGGTCAGCGTGCCCTTCTCGCCCGGGTAATCCGGCAGATCACGGCTGAGGTCGCCGATGGCGTAGCGCTGCATCACCTCGGCCATCAGCAGCTCCACCTGCACGTGCGATTCGACCAGGCTGTTGGTGGCCTGCACCATGCGCCCGAAGTCACCGGGGAACGCCGTGACGTCCATGCGATAGCGGATCGCGCCAGCCTCATGCTGCTCTGCCATCTGCAGCTGTGCGCCGATCGCCGCCTGCACACTCTGGCGCACACTGGCCATCGCTTCGCCCAGCTGGGTCAGTTCATCGCGGCCACCAAGACGAAACTCCTGGTCCAACTGTCCCTTGGACAGGCGTTCGGCCAGGTTCACCGCGCGGGCCAGCGGGCCGGTCAGGCTGCGGCCGATCATCACCGAGGCACCGATGCCCACCAGCAGCGCGACGCCGCCCAGCACCAGCAGCTGCAGCAGGCTGCGCTCGCCCAGGCGGATCGCCTCGGCGGCCGCATCGCGGCTTTCCTTCTCTTCGAAGTCCACGCCGTCGGACAACGCCTTGTTCCAGCCATTGGCCGCTTCCTGCACCGGGCCCAGGGTCAGCGCCACCGCGCCGGGATAATCGCCCTGCTCCATCAGTTCGCTGGTCTGCTTGTTGAGCGGGCGCGCAATGGCACGCTTGGCCGCGATGGTTTCGGCAATGGCCTTGCCGTCGGCGTCGCTGGGCAGTGCCTGGTAGCTGGTCCAGCTGGCCTCATAGCGCTTGACCAGATCGGCGATGCGCTGCTCGTCGCTGCCGCGGTCTTCGCCCTGACGGATCAGCATCTCGCGGCGCACCACCATCATCTGGTTGTTGGCATCGAGCATCTGCGACAACAGGCGCACCTTGGCCACGCTGACGTCGACCACCTGCTGCATCGCGCGCTTCTGCACGACACTGGCGGTGGCGCCGGTGGCCACCACGGCGGCAACCAGCAACAACAGCAGGCCAAAGCCCAGCCCAAGACGCCAGGCAACCCTGACATTCCTCAAGTAGTTCATCGGTACATCCAAAACGGGGGGATGCGCCCCTATCGGCCGCGCCGCCGGCATTCTTGATCGGCAACGTGCACGGGCGTCGGCAGCCGTTCACCTTGGTGATGCCACGCACGGCGCTTCTGCGACAAGGGCCTGGGCCACGCCTGGGCTGCCCTGCTCATGCCGGCATCAGGTTGCTTTCACGGGGGCTGCGCAGGCGCTGCGGGCAGGGTGGAGCTGCCATCTGCCGGAGACCTCCATGCCCGTACACCGCCCCGCCCTGCTCGCCCTGTCCTTGCTGATGTCCCCCGCCTTCGCGCAGGTGCCGCCGCCGGTCCAGCTGCCGGAGCCCATTGCCGAGAAGGCCGGACCCGATACCGCGGCGCGCTCGCCACTGCACGCCCAGGTGCTTCTGGATCGCGCCAATTTCTCCCCGGGCGAGATCGACGGTGAAGTCGGCAGCAATCAGCGCCGGGCCGTGGCAGGCTTCCAGGCGGCCCACGGCCTGACAGTGAGCGGAGAGCTGGACGATGCCACCTGGAAAGCACTGCAGGCCGATGCGACCACACCGCTTGCCACTTACACGTTGACCGCCGAGGACGTGGCCGGCCCGTTCCAGCCGGTTCCGAAAGGGCCGGCCGCACAGGCCAAGCTGAAGGCGCTGGGCTACGGCAGCGTGGAGGAATTGCTCGGCGAGCGCTTCCATGCCTCGCCGGCATTGCTGAAGGCGCTCAACCCCGGCGTCGATCTGGCCAAGGCCGGCAATCGCATCCAGGTGCCCAACGTCGCACCGGGGGCGTTGCCGAAGGCGGCGAAGATCGTGGTCGACAAGTCCGATTCCACCCTGCAACTGCTGGATGTGCAGGGCAAGGTGATCGCGCAGGTGCCGGTGTCGTCCGGCAGCCAGCATGATCCGTTGCCGATCGGCGAATGGAAGATTCTCGGCGTGTATCGTGACCCGCCGTTCCACTACAACCCGAAACTGTTCTGGGATGCACGCAAGGGCGAGAAGAAGGTCACGCTGCCGCCCGGTCCGAACAACCCGGTCGGCCGGGTCTGGATCGATCTGTCCAAACCCCACTATGGCCTGCACGGAACGCCGGTGCCCGGCCATGTCGGCAAGACCGAATCGCATGGCTGCGTGCGCATGACCAACTGGGATGCGCTGCGCGTGGCCGATGCGGTGGATACCTCCGTCCCCGTGGTGATGCAGGAGTGAGCCGATGCGTCTTTCGCAGCTGATCGTGATCGGTGTAGTGCTGGGACTGGGGCTGGGCTGGTGGCTGCGCCGCGATGCCGCTGAAACTACGGCGGTGTCCACGCCTGCAACGCCGCTCACCGTGATGGCAACGCCGACGGCGGAAGCGGCTACACCACGCGCGTCGCTGCCGGCCAGCGTCGACGCAGCACCGGACGGTCTGCTGCTGCCGGTGCAAGGCGTACTTCCCTCGCAGTTGCGCGACACCTTCACCGATGCACGCAGCGAGGGCCGCGTGCACGATGCAATCGACATCATGGCCGATGCCGGGACGCCGGTACTCGCGGTGGCCGACGGCACGGTGGAGAAACTGTTCGACAGCAAGCGCGGTGGGCTGACCATCTACCAGTTCGAGCCCAGCGGACGCTGGTGCTACTACTACGCGCACCTGCAGCGCTATGCCGATGGCCTGAGCGAAAAGCAGGTGATCAAACGCGGGGATGTGATTGGTTATGTGGGCAGCACCGGTAATGCCAGCGCGCAGGCCCCGCACCTGCATTTCGAAGTACACGTACTGGGGCCGGAGAAGCAGTGGTGGAAGGGGGAATCGATCAACCCGTATCCGCTGCTGAAATCGGCTGCTTCGACGCCCGGCGCTGCCAGCGCCGCAAGGTGAACGTGAACACCGCCAAGGCAGCCCCCGGAATCAGCAGGAACAGCGCCACCACCTTCCAGAAGAAGAACGGCCACAGCCAGACGTAGTCCAGGTCGGTCAGCTTCAGCAGGTCCAGTGGGGGCTGCAGCTCGATCACGGCCGCCCTGCCCGCCAGCGCCGGGTCCACCTCCAGTACGGTTACCCGCAGCCATGAGCGTCCGCGTGGCAATGCATCGCCGCGGCCATATCCAAAGTAGGACGCCATGAGCCCGCTGGACTCAACCGATGCCAGCCTGCGGTTGACACCCTGCCCGGCCACTCCCGAACGCTCTGCTGCGCGGAAGTCTCCATGATCGGTGGGAGTATCGATGCGCAGCAGCACTTCAGGGTCAGCCTCAATACCGTCTGCGGCATACCGCAGGCGCAGCCGCAGTTGGTCATCGATGAAGCGGTAGACCGTCACCTCAGCCGTCGCGCCGGGGCTCAGCAGCAGCGGCAGGGTCTGGGTGCGCGAGGCCAGATGGTTGGCGATGGCGCCGAGCGCCAGAACCGCGCAGGCGATGCCCCACAGGCTCCACAACACCCATAGGGTGATCCGCACCACGGTCTCGCCTTTCACGCTGACATCCTGGTCATCGCTTCGCTTCCTCGCCGGCACTGGCGACACAGTAACGAAAAAGCCCCGCGTTCGCGGGGCTTCTTCTTGCAGCGACGCCAGGCATGGCCCAGCGCTACCGGTCACTCACTCAGGCGAACGGATCCTGCAGGACCATGGTGTGGTCGCGGTCCGGGCCGGTGGAGACGATGCTGATCGGGCAGCCGGCCAGCTCTTCCAGCGAACGCAGGTAGGCACGGGCGGCCGGCGGCAGGTCGTCCCAGTTGGTGATGCCGTGGGTGTTCTCGCTCCAACCCGGGAACTCCAGGTACACCGGGGTGCACTCTTCCCAGCCCTGCGCATCCAGCGGCGCGTACTCGGTGCGCTTGCCGTTGTATTCGTAGGCGATGCAGACCTTCAGCTTTTCCATGCCGTCCAGCACGTCCAGCTTGGTGATGCACAGGCCGCTGATGCCGTTGATGGCCACGGCGCGCTTCAGCGCGACGATGTCCATCCAGCCGCAACGACGCGGACGGCCGGTCGAGGCACCGTACTCGGCGCCGCGGTCACGGATGCCCTGGCCGACTTCGTCGTCCAGCTCGGTCGGGAACGGGCCACCACCGACACGGGTCGCGTAGGCCTTGGCGATGCCCAGCACGTAGTCGATCGAATCGGCGCCGACGCCGGAACCGGCCAGTGCACCGCCGACGGTGGTGTTGGAGCTGGTGACGTACGGGTAGGTGCCGTGGTCGATATCCAGCAGCGCACCCTGCGCACCTTCGAACAGCACGCGCTTACCCTGCTTGCGCAGGTCGTGCAGGATGCCGGCCACGTCGGACTTCATCGGCTGCACGTATTCGCCGAAGGCCAGCGCTTCGTCGAAGGTCTTCTGGAAATCGACCGCATCGGTGTTCAGATACTTGGTCAGCACGAAGTTGTGGTAATCCAGCGCAGTGCGCAGGAGTTCTTCCAACTGCTTCGGGTAATGCAGGTCGGCGATGCGGATGCCGCGGCGCGCCACCTTGTCTTCGTAGGCCGGGCCGATGCCACGGCCGGTGGTGCCGATCGCCTTGCCGCCGGCGGCGCGCTCGCGCGCCTGGTCCAGGGCGATGTGGTACGGCATGATCAGCGGCGCGGCCGGGGAGATCTTCAGGCGCGAACGCACTTCCACGCCGGAGGCTTCCAGCTCGGCGATTTCCTTCTGCAGCGCGGCCGGCGAGATCACCACGCCGTTGCCGATCAGGCACAGCGCGTCGTCACGCAGGATGCCCGACGGGATCAGGTGCAGGACGGTCTTCTTGCCGTTGATGACCAGAGTGTGGCCGGCGTTGTGGCCGCCCTGGAAGCGCACGACGGCGCCGATTTCCTCAGTGAGCAGATCGACGATCTTGCCCTTGCCTTCATCGCCCCACTGGGCACCAAGCACTACGACAGACTGACCCATGACGGGCTCCTCATATGTTGCGGCCATCGGGGCCGCGGACGGGTAAACCGTGGCGGGGCTGGCCAGCACCTGGAGGGCGGCTCCAAACGGGGAGCAGCCGGCGATGGAAGGCCCAGACACGGAAAAAGCCGAACGGGGAGGCCCGTCCGGCTTTTGTGCATTATCCGGGTTTCCGGGGTCGGGTGCCACCTTTCCGACGGGCGGCTTTACCCACCGGTCAGGCGCCCCGCCCGGTCGTGCCGGCCGCTGGCCGGCAATGCCAACCAAGGTTGGCATCTACCAGAGCAGGGCCACGCATGTGAACGCAGGCGGCCGTGCCGGGCCTTCAGTGCCGCACCCACCACAGCAGGCTCAGGCCGGCCAGCAGCACCAGCCCGCCGAAGCTGCGCAGGGCCGGGCTGGGCAGGTCCAGCAGGCGCTCGGCCATGCGCTTCCAGGCGAACGGGGCGACGAACAGGAACAGGCCTTCCAGCACCGCGACCAGGCAGACGGCGGCGAACAGATCTTTCATGGGGGGACTCCGGAAAAAGCACGGGGCCCGGCGTCTGGCCGGGCCCCGTGGGGTAGTGCCCTGCGACCTCAGCGGTCGTTCTTCAGGTACTGCAGGAACGGGTCGTTCTTGTCCAGCACGATCACGCCGTTGCCGTCGGTCATGGAGCCACGGTAGGCCTCCAGGCTGCGGTAGAACGCGTAGAACGAGGGATCGGCCGAGCCGGCCTTGCCGTAGATACGGGCGGCATCGGCATCGCCTTCACCACGCAGGCGCTGGGCATCACGCTCAGCCTCGGCGATCAGCACGGTGCTGTCACGGTCGGCCTGGGCACGGATGGTCAGCGACTGCTCCTCGCCCTCGGCGCGCAGCTTGGCGGCTTCCTGCTTGCGCTGGGCGCGCATGCGCTCGTACACGTCATTGATCACCTGGCTGTCGGTCGGCAGGTCCACCTGCTTGATGCGCAGGTCGATCATCTGCATGCCCAGGCCGGCCACCGCCTCGTTGATCCCCTTCAGCTGCTCGGCGATCAGCTCGCTGCGGTCGCCGGACACCAGCTGCTGCAGGGTGCGCGAGTTGATCTGGTTGCGCAGCGAGTCGGTGATGATCGGTGCCAGGCGGGCATTGGCGATGCGCGGATCGCCGCCGGTGGCACGGAAGTAGTCACCCACGTTGGAGATGTAACCGATGGCGAAGAAGTCGACGCTGACATCCTTCTGCTCGGCGGTGAAGTAGCGCGCCGGGGCGGTGTCGAGCACCTGGAAGCGACGGTCGAAGACCTTCACCGTTTCCACCACCGGCACCTTGAAGTGCAGGCCCGGCTTGATGTCCGAACGCACCACCTTGCCCAGGTTCAGGACCATGGCGGTCTGGTCCTCACGGACCACGTACACCGAGCCGAGCAGGCCCAGCACCACCGCCACGATCACGGCGATCCAGATAGGACTCTTCATCGGCTGCCCTCCTCACGGCCGCTCGGTCGCCCGGTCGGGCGGCCCACCGGCCGGCCCGGATCACGGGAAGCTTCCGCCGCTGCACCCGGCAGCGACGGCATCACCACCTCCGGGTTCGTCACTCCCGGCGGAGCCGAGGTGGTGGGACGGGTATCGCCGTTCATCGGCACGTAGATCAGCTGGCGGCCATCACCACCGATCACCTTGCGGTTCTCGCTCAGCACCTGCTGCACGGTCTCCAGCCACAGGCGCTTGCGGGTCACTTCCGGGGCGTCCTTGTACTGGGCCTGCAACAGGCTGAAGCGCTGCGCGTCACCCTCGGCCTTGGACACCACGGCCTGCTTGTAGCCTTCGGCGGTGGTACGGGCACGCGAGGCCTGGCCTCGGGCTTCCGGCACGACCTTGGCGGCGTAGGCCTGGGCTTCGTTGATCAGGCGTTCCTTGACCTGCTGGGCGCCATTGACCTCGTCGAAGGCCGGCTTGACCTCTTCCGGCGGACGGGCGTCCTGCAGGGTCAGGCCGGTCACGGTCAGGCCGGTCTTGAACGCCTTCAGCAGCGCCTGCAGGCGCTCTTCGGCGGCCACGGCCAGCGGGCCACGGTTGTTCAGCACGGCGTTGAGATCGGCGCGACCGACTTCCTCGCGCACCGCGCTCTGCGCCGACTGCTCCAGCACCTGGTTGGCATCCACGGTGCCGAACAGGTACTGCTGCGGGTCGTCGATGCGGTACTGGACGTTCAGCGAGACGTTGACGATGTTCTCGTCGCGGGTCAGCACCGGCACCTGGATCGAGAAGGTCTTGATCTCGGTGGCATTGACCTTGGTGACCGATTCGATCGGCCACGGCAGCTTGAAGTTCGGGCCGGGCTGCAGGATGCGCGAGAACTGGCCGAAGCGCAGCACCACGCCACGCTGCTGTTCGCCGATCAGCTGGAAGCTGGAGAAGAGCACCAGCAACACCACGGCTGCCACCACCCAACGCACGATGCCACCGTCGAACAGGTCCTTCAGCGGCCCGGGCAGTCCGCCCCAGCCACCACCATTGCCACCGCCGCGCGACCCGAAGGGCCCGCGTCGATTGTCCTCGGGGCCTTGTCCGCCCTTGTTGCCGCCGGGTGTATTCCAGGCCATGCACGCTCCATCAAGATTTGGGCTGCGGCGCGGGCCCTTCCCGCACCGCCAGCCGTGAAACCATCACCGATCATACAAGATGGGGCGGATCGGCAGGATCGAAAGGGGGGCAACGGGGTAAGGTGGCGTTTTCCTCGAAGTCAGGCAACGCCGATGGCCCCCACCACCCCGTTCACCGCCTTCCGCATCGAAAACGACGACGCCGGCTACCGCAGCGGCCTTGCCCAGCTCCGGATCGACGACCTCAACCCCGGCCAGGTGCTGATCCGCGCCCACTGGTCCTCGGTCAACTACAAGGATGCCTTGGCCGGTACCGGCAAGGGGAAAATCCTGCGCCGCTTCCCGCTCGTGGGCGGCATCGACGTGGCCGGTACCGTGGTCGCCAGTACCGACCCGGACTGGCGTGAAGGCGACGCAGTACTGGCCACCGGCTGCGGGCTGAGCGAGACCCGTGACGGCGGGTACAGCCAGTACGTGCGGCTGGAATCGCGCGCGGTGATCGCCCAGCCGGCCGGGCTGACCCCGCGCGAGGCGATGGTGCTGGGCACCGCCGGCTTCACTGCGGCGCTGGCCCTGCTGCGCATGCAGGACAACCGGCAGACCCCGGACCTTGGCCCGCTGGCGGTCACCGGCGCCAGTGGCGGCGTCGGCGCGCTGGCGCTGTCGATCTTCAGCCGTGCCGGCTATACCGTGCACGCGGTCAGCGGCAAGCCGGACCAGACCGAATTCCTGCACGCCATCGGCGCCGCCGAGGTGCTGCCGCGCGAGGCACTCTCCGATACCGGTCCGCTTCAGTCGGCGCGCTTCGGCGGTGGCCTCGACAATGCCGGAGGCGACATGCTGGCCAGCCTGCTGGCGCAGACCGTGCCCTACGGCAGCGTGGTCAGTGCCGGCCTGGCCGCCAGCCCGACGCTGGACATGACCGTGATGCCGTTCATCCTGCGCGGTGTCTCGCTGCTGGGCGTGTCCTCGGCCAATGCCCCACGCGGACTGCGCGAGGAAGTCTGGGCGCGGCTGGGCAACGAATGGAAGCCGCAGCACCTGGAACGCATCTGCACTGCCGAAGTCGGCCTCGATGGCCTGCCCGCCGTATTCCAGCGGATGCTGGCCGGCGGCTCGCTGGGGCGAACGGTGGTGCGGATCGACTGAACGTCGCAGGCAGGCGACGGACGGCAGACGCGCCCCTCCCGCCGGTAATGTGCCCGCACTACACTGCGGGCATTACATGGGGAACAACATGGCACGCATTCTGATCGTCGACGACTCACCGTCGCAGCTGTTGGGGATACAGCGCATCGTCGAGAAGCTCGGGCACCAGATCCTGACCGCCACCGATGGCGCCGCCGGGGTCGAAACCGCCAAGGCCGAGCTGCCCGACCTGGTCCTGATGGACGTGGTGATGCCCAACCTCAATGGCTTCCAGGCCACCCGCACCCTCGCCCGCGACGAGGCGACCCGGCACATTCCGGTGATCCTGGTGACCACCAAGGACCAGGACACCGACCGCATGTGGGGCATGCGCCAGGGCGCCAAGGCCTACATCACCAAGCCATTCTCGGAAGATGAGCTGTCCGAGGTGCTGGAGCGGGTGTTCGCCGGGCAGGGCTGAGCCCGCGCGGGTGGGTGCCGACCTTGGTCGGCACGCTCTTGTTTGGTAGGTGCCAACCTTGGTTGGCACGCCTTGAACGGCCAAAAGGCGTGCGGACCCAGGTCCGCACCCACCAGAATCCATCTCAGATCGTCTCGCCGAACGCCTTGGCCAGGTTCCGGTAGGCCTTCTTCTGCGCCTCGTCGGTCGCGGCCGGGGCCACGATCTCGATTTCGACGATCTGGTCGCCGTCCGGGTTGCCGGGAAGGCCACGACCGCGCAGGCGCAGCTTGCGGCCGGCATCGGAATCGGCCGGAATCTTCAGCTCCACCGCACCGCCCAAGGTCGGCACGCTGATGCTGGTCCCCAACGCCGCCTGCCACGGCGTCACCGGCAGCGTATAGAGGATGTTGCGGCCATCGACCTCGAACTGCGGGTGCGCGGCGTACTCCACCTCCAGCAGCAGGTTGCCGCCATGGTTGCCCTGCCCCGCCAGCCGGATCACCTGGCCCGGACGGATGCCCTTGGGCACGCGCACGTCCAGCTGCTTGCCGTTGACGGTGATGCGCAGGCTGTCACCGTTGTAGGCCGCCTCCAGCGGTACCGACAGCTTGGCGCGGGTATCGCGGTTGGGCGCATGGCCCTGGCTGCTGAAGCCAGGCCCCTGACCAGCGCCGCCACCGCCACGCTGGCGCGCGAACAGGCTTTCGAAGAAGTCGCTGAAGCCGCCATTGGGGCCACCGCCGCCAAACACTTCCTCGAAGTTGAAGCCACCGGCACCGCCGTAGTTCGGCGGTACGTTGAATTCCTCGCCCGGGCGGTAGCCCTGCGCGCGCAGCTGGTCGTAGGCCGCGCGCTTCTCCGGGTCGCGCAGCGCCTCGTAGGCCTCGTTGACCGCCTTGAACTTGTCTTCGGCCCCGGCCTCCTTGCTGACGTCCGGGTGGTACTTGCGTGCCAGCCGACGGTAGGCGGTCTTGATCTCCGCCTCGCCCGCGCTCGGTTCCACCCCCAGGGTGGCGTAGTAATCCTTGAATTCCATCCAGCTACCTCGATTCGCTTCGGCCGCGCCGGTGGCGCCGCCCCGGGTTCATTCTACGCGCCGGCGATGCTACGCCGCCCCTCGTGCGGCCCCGGTGAGGCCGACTGATCCTGCGCAATGCGGCTGCCATCCCCATGCCCCACGCTGTGGCTGGAAGCCCCTGCCGCAAAGCCCGAAGATGGGGCCTGCACGCAGGTTTTCCAATGTCTTGACGCCCCTGTCCCATCCGGCCCACTAGCCTGCCCCAGCAAGGAGTTCCCCATGACCATCCATGTCGGCGACCGCATTCCGGAAGTGACCCTCAAGCGCATCCGCGAGGGCATCGAAACACTCGATACGCATTCGCTGTTCGATGCGCGCAAGGTGGTGCTGTTCGCCGTGCCCGGCGCGTTCACCCCGACCTGCTCGGCGCGCCACCTGCCCAGCTACGTCGAAAAATTCCAGGCATTCCGCCAGCGCGGCATCGACGTCTACTGCATGGCCGTCAACGACCCGTTCGTGATGAAGGCCTGGGCCGCCGACCAGAGCGTGCCCGACGGCCTGCTGATGCTCTCCGACGGCAACGCCGAACTGACTCGCGCGCTCGGCCTGGAGCTCGATGCCAGCGCCTCGGGCATGGGCATCCGCTCACGCCGCTTCGCCCTGTACGTGGTCGATGGCGTGGTTCGTGCGGCCTGGATCGAGCAGCCGGGCCAGTTCGAGGTGTCTTCGGCCGAGTACGTTCTGGAGCACCTGCCCACCTGATTCCCCCACCACAAGAGGAAACGGCCAGCCATGTCCAGCAAGCCAGCCAAAGCCGCAAAGCCCGCCGCAAAGGTGCCCGGTATCAGCGACCGCAAGACCCTGCGCGAGCGCGCCCGGCGCAACATCGAAGACGGGGCGATCACCGACAGCTACAGCGCCGACCGCAAGGTGGTGATCAAGCTGCTCAACGATGCACTGGCCACCGAGTACGTGTGCGTGCTGCGCTACTACCGGCACTATTTCATGGCCAAGGGCATGCTGGCCGACGCGGTCAAGGCCGAATTCTTCGAGCATGCACAGCAGGAACAGGCGCATGCCGGCAAGCTGGCCGAGCGCATCGTCCAACTTGGCGGCGAGCCCGACCTCAACCCGGATACGCTGACCGCGCGCTCGCATGCCGAATACAAGGAAGGTAGCGACCTGCGCGACATGGTCCGCGAGAACCTGGTGGCCGAACGCATTGCCATCGACAGCTACCGCGAGATGATCAACTTCATCGGCGACCGCGATACCACCACCAAGCGCATCCTCGAAGAGATCCTGGCGCAGGAAGAGGAACACGCCGACGAATTCGCCGACCTGTTGGATGGGTGGATCGGGGAATAGCGGTTACGCCATACGCTCGCTGCCATCTGCGGCGTTGTAGAGCCGAGCCCATGCTCGGCTGACTACTCCACGCACGTCGCAAGAGCAGCCGAGCATGGGCTCGGCTCTACAACAGCGTCGCAAACATACGGAAAGCGGCGACCAAGGTCGGCACCTACCGCAGGACGTTGAACCGTACCTGCGTCCACGCGCCGTCGGCCGCCAGCGCGGTCAGGGTATGCGCGCCCGGATCGGCGAACTCGCGCTGCATCAACTGCGCGCCGTGGGTCTGCGCGATCCAGCGTCCATCCAGCAACCAGTCCACCGCCTGCTCGCTGCCCAGCGCGCGCAGCTGCAGGCGTACGCCATGTTCGGCGTTGGGTGCACGCGCCAGTGCTGCGCCATCATTCAGGCCATCGATGTGCAGCGCGACGCTGGCCTCCCGGCCATCATCGCGGCAGTCCGGCGACAGCGCCGGCAGCTGCGAGGCCTCGCGCGTGGCCTTGGGCAGCCACGGCGACAACAGCGCCGGCCAGCGCGCGATCTCACGCGCGACTTCCTCATGCGGCAAACGGCAATCAGCGGAGACACGCAGACCGGTCCGCGCATCGGCCAGGTAACGCTGCCGCCCCGGCTGCCAGCGCCGCGCCTCGCGCTCGGGGAAGGTCGGTGGTGCTGCGCCATCCAGCAGGTACGCTGACAGCCGCCGCTGGCACAGTGCCGCTGGCAGCCCTTCGGCACGTTCGCCGGTGGGCCAGCAGACATCCTCCTGGCTGACACTGGCCGGCATCGGCGCGGCCGCCGAATCGCCGCGCTGGCGCGGCAGGCTGTCCACCACTTCAAACATCAGTGGCAATGCGGTGACCGCGCCGTACTGGCCCGGCAGTGGCGTGCCATCCGGCCGGCCTACCCACACGCCCACGGTGTAGTGGCGGGTACTGCCGATGGCCCACGCATCGCGGTACCCGTAACTGGTGCCGGTCTTCCACGCCACACGCGGGCGGCCACCGACATCGAACGTACCAACGCCATAGCCCGGCCGCGGATTCGATTCCAGCATCTCGCGGACGATCCAGCTTGCGCCGGGCGAAGCGAGGCGCCGCTCGATCATTGGCTCATCGTCGGTGTAACGCACGCGACCGGCGATGCCATTGCGGTTGAGTGCGGCGAACGCGCCGACCAGGTCTTCCAACCGCGCGCCGGTGCCGCCCAGGATCAGTGACAGGTTGGGCGTGCTGCCCTGCGGGAAGCGCAACTGGATGCCGGCGTGCGAAAGCCGCGCAGCAAAGCGCGCCGCGCCCACCCGCTGCAGCAGGTCCACCGAGGGCACGTTGAGCGACAGGCGCAACGCACTGGAAGCGCCGATCGGTCCGTTGAAGGCCATGTCGAAGTTGCCGGGGCGGTAGCTGCCGAAACTCTGCGGCGCATCCACCAGCAGGCTTTCCGAATGGATCAGACCATCGTCCAGCGCCATCGCATACAGGAACGGCTTGAGCGTGGACCCCGGCGAGCGCCAGGCCTGCACCATGTCGACGTGACCCAGCCGCTGGCGGTCGCCGAAGGCCAGCGTGCCGACATAGGCACGCGCCTGCAGGGTCTGGTTGTCGACCACCAGCAGAGCGGCCGAGGTACGTTCGGGCAGCGTCGAGAAATAGCTGGCCACGCGTTCCTCCAGCGTGCGCTGCAGCCCAATGTCGATACTGCTCTGGATGCGTGCCTGCCCCGGATGCGCCGAATGCAGTCGCTGCGCCAGCAACGCGGCGTGCAGCGGCGGCCGCAGCGAGCGTGCCACTACGTTCTCGATGCGCGCGTCGTCCACCTCTTCCGGTGTCCACGCGCCCAGTTCGGCCATGCGTGACAGCACCTTGTCGCGCGCTTTCTGCGCCGCTTCCGGATGACGGTCCGGGCGCAGCCGGCTCGGCGCCTGCGGCAGCACCGCCAGCAGCGCGGCCTCGGCATGCGACAGCTGCGCCGCCGGCTTGCCCAGGTAGGCCCAGCTGGCCGCTTCCACGCCTTCAATGGTGCCGCCGTACGGCGCGCGCTCCAGGTACAGGGCCAGGATCTGCCGCTTGCTCAGGTGTACTTCCAGCTGCACCGCGCGCAGCATCTGCTTGAGCTTTCCCCAGGGCGTGCGCGTATGCGGGTCGAGGATGCGGGCAACCTGCATGGTCAGGGTCGAGCCACCGGACACGATGCGGCCACCGCGCAGCAACTGGCCGCTGGCACGCAGGATCGCCAGCGGGTTGATGCCCGGATGACGCCAGAACCAGCGGTCTTCGTAGGTCAGCAACGCCTGCAGGTACAGCGGCGAGACGCTGTCGATCGAGGCCGGATAGCGCCACACGCCCTCGGCATCGGCGAACGCGCGCAGCGGCGTGCCGTCCGTCGACACCACCAGAGTGCTGGTGTCGCGCTGCTTCGGCAAGGGCGGCGGGAAGGCGAAATCCAGCACCAGCAGCAGCGCCAGCGTGGCGGCCGTGCCCCAGCGCAACCACGGCCACAGCGGCTGCAGCCGGCGGCGCAGGGCCGCCAGCCGGTTTTTCATTGCGTCTTTCATTGCACATTGCCCGCAGGACGGGCCGCGCCTGCGCGGCCCATCCGTGGGATCACGGCTGCACCACCGTAATCGTGGTCGGGTTGCTGCGGCCGACGCCGCGCAGCTGCGGCCGGTACATGTCCTCCACCAGCGGCGGCGGCACCGAGTAGGTTCCCGGGGTCACCGCGCGCACCAGGTAGAACACGTTGGCCTTGCTGCCACGCGAGAGCTTCAGCGCAGCCACGTAACGGTCGTCGCGGAACTCCTCGTGCTTGGTATCGGCGGCTTCACCACGATCGCTGATGGTGATGCCATCGACCACCACGTCGGCCCACTGCTTGGCGTCGCCCAGGTTGAAGTTCTCGATCTCCAGGCCGGCCGGCAACAGGTCGGTCAGCAGTGCATCGGGCATGGTGGTGTCGGCAGTGACGGTGACGCGCACGATCAGCGCTTCGCCTTCCTTCAGCGGGCGCGGCGTCCACGGCTTGCCATCGGTACCGTAGTAGCTGCGCTCGACGCCCAGCACGCTGTTGTCCGGCGCCGGTGCGCTGCGCGGGATGCCGGCCACGTCGATGCTGGCGAACATCGGCGGCTGGCCCTGCGGGGTGAAGCGCACGCCGCTGGCCAGTTCGCTGGCGCTGAAGTTGCGGCCGAACAGTTTGCGCTCGCCGATGGCTTCGGTGCTGCCACCGATCACCAGCTCACCGGCCACCAGCGCCTTCTGATTGGCAGCCAGCGCCTTGCCGAGGCGGGCAATCGCTACCTGTTCCTGCGTGCTCAGCCACATCCAGCCGGCATTTCGGCGCGCATCCAGGCCACGGCCGAGATCGACCGCACGCGCATCCCAGGCTGGCTTGGCCAGCTTGTTCTCGTGCGTCAGCGCGATCATCAGCGCGTCATCGCGGATCGCGCTGCCGTAGTCGCCGAAGTACGACGGACGTTCGCTGCTGGACTTGGCGAAGGCCGCAGCCAGTGCCGCCTGGCCGCGCTTGGCATCGCCCTGCAGCGACAGCGCCACACCCAGATGGACCAGCGACAGGCCACCGACCGCCTTGCTGCGCTCGTTGTCGTACAGCGTGCGCAGGGTACCCAGCGGCGCACGGTTGACCCGTGCCAGCACGTAGCCCGAATACGCCTGGTTGGCGAACTTCAGCTTCTCGCGGTCGTCCTGGCCGTAGAACTGGTTGCCGCCGGACAGCAGATCCTCGCTCAGGCGGTTGAGCGCCTTCTGCAGCACGTTGTCGGGCACCGCAAAACCGGCGTCCTTGGCATCGAGCAGGAACTCGGTGATGTACGGGGTCAGCCACGGGTTCACGTAGCCGTCGTCACCCCACATCGAGAAGTTGCCATTGGCCACCTGCATCGACGCCAGGCGACCGAACGCGCCTTCCATGCGCTCGCGGCGCGACTTGGCATCCAGCCCGTCAGCACCGAGCATCGACGACGTCGCCTGGTCCAGGATCAGCGCAGCGTAGCCCTTGCTGGTGGTCTGCTCGGCGCAGCCGTACGGGTAGTTCAGCGCGCCCTGCAGTGCGCTGGCGAACGGGATCGGCGGCAGCGGGCTGACCAGCAGGCGGGCATTCACCGACTCGGACATCAGGCCCTCGGTCAGGCTGTTGTCGAGGCTGACCGCGGCCAGCGGATCCAGCGTGCGCACCTGCGAACGCAGCACCTGCGGCCACGCCGCACGCACCGGCAGGTCGTAGCGGCGATCGGCCTTGAAGCCGTTGCCATCCACGCGCACCCGCACCTTGGCCACGCTGTGGCCCTCGCGTGCGGACAACGGGAAGCTCAGCGTGGTTTTGGCATCGGCATTCAACTGCACGCTGCGTGTGCCTTCGGCCAGTGCCAGCGGGCCCTCGGTTTCCACCCGCACGTTGAACGCACCCGGCTTGCCGGTGAAGTTCTGCACGTCCAGGGTCACGGTGCTGCGGTCGCCCGGGGCCAGCACGCGCGGCATGCTGGCTTCGGCGAGGATCGGGGCGCGCACAATGGTTTCCACGTCACGCTTGCCGTACTGGTCATCGCTGTAGACCAGCGCCGACACGCGCAGGGTGCCGTTGAAGTCCGGCACCTTCAGGCGGATGCGGGCATTGCCCTTGGCATCCAGCTGCACCGGGCCGGAGAACAGGTCCACGGTCTGCACGCGCGCGGTCGGGCGCTTGGCCTGCGGCAACGCCTGCAGCGCCATGTCGCCACCGAACTTCAGCTTGCCGCTGCTGCCGTCGAAGCTCTCGATCACCCGGCTGTAGATGTCGTAGGCATCGATGCCGAGGCGACGCTGGGCGAAGAAGTGCGCGCCGGCGTCGGGCACCGGGAAGCGGGTGATGTTGAGGATGCCCACGTCCACCGCCGAGACGGTGACATGCGCCGTCTTGCCGGCCAGCTGCGGCGCGCTGACCGTCACCGGCAGGTCCTGCTCCGGGCGCATCTGCTTGGGCGCGACCAGGCCGACGGCCACGGTGCGACCCTTGCGGTCCATCGGCACGTGCACCACACCCACGGCGCGGGCCGGGGTGATCTTGCTCGGCGCACTGCCGCCACGGAACACCAGCGCGGTGATGTAGACGTCGTGGCGTTCCCAGTCGGCGGTGACCGGAATCTTGAAGGTCGACCCCGGCTTGGCGTCGATGTCCTGCACGTACAGCATGCGGTCGGTCTCGACCATCAGGATGCCCTTGCCGGCGTGCGGCGGGGTCACCGTCACCTCGAGCGTGTCGCCTGCCTTGTAGCCGGTCTTGTCCAGGCCCAGCTTGATCTTGTCAGGGCGCGCGTCCAGGCCACGGTTGTCATCACCCCAGCTCCAGCCCGCACGGAAGGGATAACGGCTGGTCAGGCCGGTGGTCGGATCGAACACGTCCACCCGGTACTCGCCCCACTCTACCGGGAAATCAAAGGCGACCGCGCTGCTGCCGGCATCGACGGTGCGCGTTTCCTTGTTCTCGAAACGGCGGGTGAAGTCGTAGTCCCAGCGGTTGTCGTTGAAGGTCCAGTGGTAATCGCGCAGCTCGCGCACCAGGGTGATCTTCAGACCCTTGGCCGGCTGTGGCTTGCCCGCCGCGTCCACGCGCATCAGCTCGAAGCGCGCATTGCCGTTGGAATCGGCACCGTCTTCGGGATTGAACAGCGGGCGCACGCCCACCAGCGCATTGGCCGGCCACATCACCCGCTTCAAGGTGCGGGTGACGGTACGGCCGCCGGTCTCGTACAGGCTGCCGGACAGCACCACTGCAATCGGTGCCTTGGCCTTGGCCGCCTCCTCCGGCAACGCCACGTCCTCGCGCAGCTGGCCATTGGCCGGCAGCGTGGTGTCGATCACGTCCTTGGCTTCGCGCGGCAGCTGCAGGGTCGGGTCACCGAAGAAGTAGCCCGGCAGGCCCTCCACCGGCTGCTGCTCGGCCGCCACTGCCATGCGCGCGGTGAAGCGGTTGCCATCGGCCGGCGCACCATACAGGTAGGCACCATTGGCCTGCAGGCGCAGGTCCTCACCCGGCTTCAGCGTCTTCTGCGCGCTGTCCAGGTCCAGCTTCATGCGCTCGGGCAGGAACTCCTCGATGCGCAGGGTCATGCCCTGGATCGCTTCCTTGCTGGCCGGGTCGGTGCGGAACTCGACCTGCCAGCGCCCGGTCGGCGCCTCGGCGGGGATCACCTGCTCGAAATTGATGTAGCCCTGGTCACCCGGCTGCAGGCGGGTCTCGCGGAAGGTCTTGCCGTCGGGCTGCTTCAGGCGCAGGAACACCGGTTGCGCCTTGACCGGCTTGCCATCGTTGTCACGCAGCAGCGCGGACAGGCGCACGGTCTCGCCCGGGCGATACAGGTCGCGTCCGGACCAGGCATAGACATCGAACCAAGCGTTGTCACGGCCGGCCACGGCGAATTCGCTCAGGTCCAGCGCCGGTTGGTTGAACGGCAGGAAGCTGGTGTCCTTGCCGGTGCTGGCGACCAGCACGTGGGTTGCATCCAGGGTGTAGTTCAGCAGCGCATTGCCATTGCCGTCGGTGCTGCCTTTCAGCACCACCTCGCCCTTGGCATCGAGAACCCGCAGGTCGATGCCCTTCAGCGGTGCGCCGTCCTTGAGGCCGGCGGTGTGCACGAACAGCTTGTCCTTGTAGGCGCGGGTATGCAGACCGATGTCGCTGACCGAGAAGAACGCGGTATCGAACTCGCCCTCGTAGTCGCCGGTCCGCTTGAGCAGGGCGAAGTACAGGCCCGGCTCCTGCAGTTCCTTGATGTCCTGGGTCGGCAGGTAGGTCAGCACCCGCTCGTTCTTCTTGCCGCCCAGGATGAAGCGGTTGACGTAGACTGGCTCGGCCAGCTTGTTGATCGGGCTGCGCTCGTAGTCGCTACTCAGCTCCCAGCTGCCACGGCGGCCGCCGCGCTGGTACTGGCTGAAGAAGGTTGGCAGGTCCTTCTCGCGCACGCGCAGGAACTCGACATCGACCTCCGGCACGTTCACCGACACCACCGGCAGGCCACGGCTGTCCTTGGCCGGCAGCACGCTGCCCTGCGAGGCGAAGCCGACCACCGGCTTCAGCTCGCCGCTGAACACCTTCTGCTTCAGTTCCTTGCCCAGCCGGCTGCCATCGGCGGCCAGCAGGTCCGGCGAGACCACCAGGCTGAACTCCTTGCCGGCCTCGACGAACGGGTAACGCAGGGTCAGGCCGTCATCGGACAGCGTCCAGCTGCTGTCGTCGGTGCCGACCTTTTCCTCGAAGCGCACCAGTTTGTCGAAATCCTGGGTGCCGACCAGCGGGCGCGAGAACTCCAGCGCCAGCGACAAGCCGTCATTCTTCTGGTCCGGGTAGGCACGCAGCAGGGTGAACTCCTTCACCTGCTCGGCCTTGGTGGTGATGGCTTCACCGCTGGCCTTGGGCAGCTGCCCGCTGTCGTTGCGGCAGCCGGCCAGGCCCAGCAACAGGCCTCCTGCCAGTACAGCCGCCGCCCATCCCCACCGCTTCCGCCGTGCCGGACCGCTCATGTCGTCACTCCTTGATCGAGGTGGTCATTATAGGCAGGCCGCGTCAAGGTGTTGACGCGGATTCGGCAAGTGCCCCGGGTGCGGGTAGTGCCGGCCGCTGGCCGGCAGTCCGGTAGTCGCCAACCTTGGTTGGCGTCGGCCGTGCCAACCAAGGTTGGCACCTACCAAAGCGAGCCGAGCCACGAGCCTGGCAAGCAGACGTGGCGTCAGATCCACCAAAGCGTTGCTACCCTGGCAGGTACAGGTCCACGTAGTCGGTCACCGGCATCGCCGCCAGCGCCACCGGGTCCAGCGAAGCGGCCCAGATGCGCTGCTGCTGGGCGGTCGGGAAGCGATGGGCCAGGTGCCGGCGGAACTTGTCCATCAGCAGCGGAATGCCTTCCTCGCGGCGTCGGGCGTGGCCGAGCGGGTATTCCACCAGTACCTCCGGCAATTCGCTGCCGTCGGTAAAGCGCACGCTCAGGCCGTTGGCGATGCTGCGCTTGTCCGGATCCAGATAATCCGCGCTGAGCTGCGGGTCTTCATGGCAGGCCATCTTCGCGCGCAGCGCATCAATGCGCGGATCGGCGGCAACGTCGTCCTCGTAATCCTCGGCCACCAGCCGCCCGTGCAGCAACGCGATGGCGACCATGTACTGCACGCAGTGATCGCGGTCGGCCGGGTTATGCAACGGCCCCTGCTTGTCGATGATGCGGATGCAGGCTTCCTGGGTGCGGATGGCGATGTGCGCGATGTCCTCGGCCCGCCGTCCCATCGCGCGCAGCTGCTGGTGCAGCGTGACCGCCGCCTCCACTGCGGTCTGGCCGTGGAACTCGGCCGGGTAACTGATCTTGAACAGCACGTTCTCCATCACATAGCTGCCCAGCGGTCGCCCCAGCGTCAGTGCCTGACCGTGCATGGATACAGCCTCGAAGCCCCAGGTCGGCGCGCTCAGCACGCTGGGGTAGCCCATCTCGCCGCTGGCTGCCATCAGCGCCAGACGCACGCCACGACTGGTCGCATCGCCAGCGGCCCAGCTCTTGCGCGAGCCGGTATTGGGCGCGTGCCGGTAGGTACGCAGCGCCTGGCCATCAACCCAGGCCAGCGACACTGCATTGAGCATGCGTTCGCGGTCCAGGCCGAGCAGCTGCGCGACCACGGCGGTGGTGGCCACCTTGACCAGCACCACATGGTCCAGCCCGACGCGGTTGAAGGAATTCTGCAGGGCCAGCACGCCCTGGATCTCGTGCGCCTTGATCATCGCCAGCAGCACGTCGTGCACGGTCGGCGGCGGACGACGCAGGGCCTGCGCGTTGCGCCCCAGCCAATCAAGGACGGCAAGGATGCCGCCCAGGTTGTCCGATGGATGGCCCCATTCGGCGGCCAGCCAGGTGTCGTTGAAATCGAGCCAGCGCACCATTGCGCCGATGTTGAAGGCGGCCTGCACCGGGTCCAGCACGTAGTGCGTGCCCGGTACGCGCGCGCCGTTGACCACGCTGATGTCCGGAACCAGTGGGCCGAGCAGTTTGCTGCAGGCCGGGAAGGATAGCGCTTCCAGGCCGCAGCCCAGCGTATCAAGCAGGCAGTGATGCGCGGTCTGGAACGCCAGCGGTGAGTCGATGCGGGCGTCACGCACGTAATCGACGATATCCACCAGCAGCGCATCCCACGCTGCACGCTCGTTGGATGGGGTGTGGTTGTCGGACATCGTCGATCTCCTCGTTGCGGTGCGCAGTTGCCCGCGCACCATGCCAACCAAGGTTGGCATCTACCAAAGCAATCGGTCTCTGCGGCCCGGTAGTCGCCAACCCTGGTTGGCGTTTACCAGTACATCATTCGGCCGGCACCCGCACCTTGCCTTCCATCAGCACACGGGCGCTGCGGCTCATGATGGCCTTGGTCACTGTCCACTGGCCGTCAACGAGACCAGCCTGCGCACCCACGCGCAACGTGCCCGAGGGATGGCCGAAGGTCACCGCCTCACGTTCGCCGCCACCGGCGGCGCGATTGACGAGCGTGCCCGGGATTGCCGCGGCGGTACCGATCGCCACCGCCGCGGTACCCATCATCGCGTGGTGCAGCTTGCCCATCGACAACGCACGCGCGTGCAGGTCGATGGCCGACGCCGGGATCGCCTTGCCGCTGGACGACACGTAGTCCTGCGCCGGTGCCACGAAGGCCACCTTCGGCGTGTGCTGGCGGGTCGCCGCGTCTTCCAGGTTCCTGATCAGACCCATGCGCAAGGCGCCGTAGGCGCGGATCTTCTCAAAGCGCTCCAGCGCTCCCTTGTCCTCGTTGATCGCCGGCTGCAGCTCGGTACCGGTGTAGCCCAGGTCGGCGGCGTTGAGGAAGATCGTCGGGATGCCGGCGGTGATCATGGTCACCTCGAAGCTGCCCACGCCCGGCACCTCCAGGGTGTCTACCAGATTGCCAGTCGGGAACATCGCACCCGCGTCGCCATCATCGGACGGATCGATGAATTCGAGCTGGATCTCGGCCGCCGGGAAGGTCACGCCGTCCAGTTCGAAATCGCCGATCTCCTGCACTTCGCCGTCGCGCATCGGCACGTGGGCGATGATGGTCTTGCCGATGTTGGCCTGCCAGATGCGCACGGTGCACAGGCCATCGCGCGGCACGCGGGCGGGATCGATCAGGCCATTGGCAATCGCGAACGGGCCGACCGCGGTGCTGAGGTTGCCGCAGTTGCCGCTCCAATCAACGAAGGCGGTGTCGATCGAGACCTGGCCGTACAGATAGTCCACGTCGTGGTCCGGCACCGAGGCGGTGGAGATGATCACGCACTTGCTTGTGCTGGAGGTGGCGCCGCCCATGCCGTCGGTCTGCTTGCCATACGGATCGGGCGAGCCGATCACGCGCATCAGCAGCGCATCGCGCGCGGGACCCGGCACCTGCGCGGCTTCGGGCAGGTCCTGCAGGCGGAAGAACACGCCCTTGCTGGTGCCACCGCGCATGTAGGTGGCGGGAATGCGGAGTTGGGGGAGAAATGCCATGAAAGATCCCTTGCAATGAAAGACGGCCCGTTGCCGGGCCGTCGGTTGCGTCACGCTACCTTGGCGCCTTCCAGGAAGTCCTGTGCGAAGCGCTGCAGCACGCCGCCGGCCTCGTAGATGGCTACTTCCTCGTCGCTGTCCAGGCGGCAGGTGACCGGCACGATCACGTCCTGGCCGTCGCGGCGGTGGATGACCAGGGTCAGTTCGGCACGCGGGGTACGCTCGCCGATCACGTCAAAGGTCTCCGTGCCGTCGATGCCCAGGGTCAGGCGGGTGGTGCCCGGCTTGAACTCCAGCGGCAGCACGCCCATGCCGATCAGGTTGGTACGGTGGATGCGTTCGAAGCCCTCGGCCACGATCGCTTCCACGCCCGCCAGGCGCACACCCTTGGCGGCCCAGTCACGCGAGCTGCCCTGGCCGTAGTCGGCGCCGGCGATGATGATCAGCGGCTGCTTGCGGTCCATGTAGGTCTCGATCGCTTCCCACATGCGCATCACCTTGCCTTCCGGCTCCACGCGCGCCAGCGAGCCCTGCTTCACGCTGCCATCGTCGTTGCGCACCATCTCGTTGAACAGCTTCGGATTGGCGAAGGTGGCGCGCTGCGCGGTCAGGTGGTCGCCGCGGTGGGTGGCGTAGGAATTGAAGTCTTCTTCCGGCAGGCCCATCTTCGCCAGGTATTCGCCGGCGGCGCTGGAGGCCAGGATCGCGTTGGACGGCGACAGGTGGTCGGTGGTGATGTTGTCCGGCAGCACCGCCAGCGCGCGCATCCCTGCCAGCGTGCGCTCACCGGCCAGTGCACCCTCCCAGTACGGCGGGCGGCGGATGTAGGTGCTCTGCGGGCGCCAGTCGTACAGCGGGCTGACCGCGGCGCCGTTCTCCACGCGCACGTTGAACATCGGGTTGTAGACCTTGCGGAACTGTTCAGGCTTCACCGAAGCCTTGACCACGGCGTCGATCTCGGCGTCGCTCGGCCAGATGTCCTTCAGCCGCACCTCGTTGCCATCGGCGTCAACGCCCAGCACGTCCTTTTCGATATCGAAGCGGACGGTGCCGGCGATGGCATAGGCGATCACCAGCGGCGGCGAGGCCAGGAAGGCCTGCTTGGCGTATGGATGGATGCGGCCATCGAAGTTGCGGTTGCCCGACAGCACGGCCGTGGCGTACAGGTCACGGTCGATGATTTCCTGCTGGATCTTCGGGTCCAGCGCGCCGCTCATGCCATTGCAGGTCGTGCAGGCGAAGGCGACGATGCCGAAACCGAGCTGCTCCAGGTCCGGCAGCAGGCCGGACTCTTCCAGGTACAGCTGCACCGCCTTCGAGCCCGGCGCCAGCGACGACTTCACCCACGGCTTGCGCTGCAGGCCACGCGCGTTGGCGTTGCGCGCCAGCAGCGCGGCTGCGATCACGTTGCGCGGGTTGGAGGTGTTGGTGCAGCTGGTGATGGCGGCGATGATCACCGCGCCATCGGGCATCAGGCCCTGCGCCTGCTCGGCCTTGCCGGCTTCCAGCTTGGCTTCATCAGCAATGCCACGCTCGGCCAGCTCGGCGGTGGCCACGCGCTTGTGCGGGTTGGACGGGCCCGCCATGTTGCGCACCACGCTGGACAGGTCGAAGCGCAGCACGCGCTCGTACTGCGCGGTCGCCAGATCGTCGGCCCACAGGCCGGTGGTGCGTGCGTAGTTCTCCACCAGCGCCACCTGCGAATCCTCACGGCCGGTCAGGCGCAGGTAATCGATGGTCTGCCCGTCGATGTAGAACATCGCGGCGGTGGCACCGTATTCGGGGCACATGTTGGAGATGGTGGCGCGGTCACCGATGGTCAGTGCCGCAGCACCCTCGCCGAAGAACTCAAGATATGCACCGACCACGCGCTCCTTGCGCAGGAACTCGGTCAACGCCAGTACCACGTCAGTTGCGGTGATGCCCGGCTGCGGCTTGCCGGTCAACTCGACACCGATGATATCCGGCAGCCGCATCCACGACGCACGGCCCAGCATCACGTTCTCCGCTTCCAGGCCGCCAACACCAATCGCGATCACGCCCAGCGCGTCCACGTGCGGGGTGTGGCTGTCGGTGCCCACGCAGGTATCCGGGAAGGCCACGCCGTCCTGCACGTAGACCACCGGCGACATCTTCTCCAGGTTGATCTGGTGCATGATGCCGTTGCCCGGCGGAATCACGTCCACGTTCTCGAAGGCCAGCTTGGTCCAGTCGATGAAGTGGAAACGGTCTTCGTTGCGGCGGTCCTCGATGGCGCGGTTCTTCTCGAACGCCTGCGGATCGAAACCACCGCACTCCACCGCCAGCGAGTGATCGACGATCAGCTGCACCGGCACCACCGGATTCACCTTGGCCGGGTCGCCGCCCTTGTCGGCGATCGCATCACGCAGGCCGGCCAGGTCCACCAGCGCGGTCTGGCCGAGGATGTCGTGGCAGACCACGCGCGCCGGGAACCACGGGAAGTCGAGGTCGCGACGGCGCTCGATCAGCTGCTTCAGCGAATCGCTGAGCGTGGCCGGGTCGCAGCGGCGCACCAGGTTCTCGGCCAGCACGCGCGAGGTGTACGGCAGGGTGGCGTAGGCGCCGGGCTGGATCGCATCGACAGCGGCGCGCGCGTCGAAATAATCCAGCGCGCTGCCGGGGAGGTTCTTGCGGTAATCGGTATTCATGGGCTGGCGGAATGCTTGAGGCGGGCCGGGTGCCGGCGGTGCGGCGGCGAAAGCACCCGGCCGGCACGCGGCCGGCCGGATGGGTACAGCAGGTGGATCAGACGCGCTTGTCGATGGCGACGAAGTCGCGGTCTTCCGGACCGATGTAGTTGGCGCTCGGACGGATGATCTTGCCGTCGATGCGCTGCTCGACGATGTGCGCGCTCCAGCCGGCGGTGCGGGCGATCACGAACAGCGGGGTGAACATGGCGGTCGGCACGCCCATCATGTGGTAGCTGACGGCGCTGAACCAGTCCAGGTTCGGGAACATCTTCTTGATGTCCCACATCACCGATTCCAGGCGCTCGGCGATGTCGTACATCTTCATGCTGGACTGTTCTTCCGACAGCTCGCGGGCCACGTCCTTGATCACCTTGTTGCGCGGATCGGAGACGGTGTAGACCGGGTGGCCGAAACCAATCACCACTTCCTTGCGCTCGACGCGGGCCTTGATGTCTTCCTCGGCCTCATCGGGGGTGTCGTAGCGCTTCTGCACTTCGAACGCCACTTCGTTGGCGCCGCCGTGCTTCGGGCCGCGCAGGGCACCAATGCCACCGCAGATCGCGCTGTACATGTCGCTGCCGGTACCGGCGATGACGCGACACGTGAAGGTCGAGGCGTTGAACTCGTGTTCCGCGTACAGGATCAGCGAGGTGTGCATCGCCTTCACCCACGATTCCTGCGGCTTCTCGCCGTGCAGCAGGTGCAGGAAGTGGCCACCGATCGAGTCATCGTCGGTTTCCACGTCGATGGCGCGGCCGTTGTGGCTCCAGTGGTACCAGTACAGCAGCATCGAACCGAGGCAGGCCATCAGCTTGTCGGCGATGTCACGTGCGCCCGGATGGTTGTGATCGTCCTTCTCCGGCGCCACGCAGCCGAGCACGGACACGCCGGTGCGCATCACGTCCATCGGGTGTGCCGACGGCGGCAGTTCTTCCAGCGCCGCCTTCACCGCCGCCGGGATGCCACGCAGCGACTTCAGCTTGGCCTTGTACGAGACCAGCTCTGCGCGGGTCGGCAGCTTGCCGTGCACCAGCAGGTAGGCGATTTCCTCGAACTCGCTGGTGTTGGCTAGGTCCAGGATGTCGTAGCCACGGTAGTGCAGGTCGTTGCCACTACGGCCCACGCTGCACAGCGCGGTGTTGCCGGCAGCGGTGCCGGACAGGGCGACGGACTTCTTCGGCTTGAAGGTCGGGGTTGCGGTCGTATCGTTCATGTTTCCCTCCGAAAACTTGATGGTGCAGGGTACTGCTTATTTCTTGGCGGCGAACAGTGCATCGAGCTGCTGCTCGAACGCGTGGTAGCCGATGCGGTCGTAGAGTTCTTCGCGGGTCTGCATGGTCTCCACCACATTGCGCTGATGACCATCGCGGCGCACCGCCTGGTAGACGTTCTGGGCGGCCTTGTTGGCGGCGCGGAAAGCCGACAGCGGGAAAAGCTGGATGGCAACACCGGCCGACGCCAGTTCATCGCGACTGAACAGCGGGGTGGCGCCGAACTCGGTGATGTTGGCCAGCACCGGCACCTTCACCGCGTCGACGAAGCGGCAGTAGGTCTCCAGGTCGTAGGCGGCCTCGGCAAAGATGCCATCGGCACCGGCCTCGACGCAGGCGATGGCGCGCTCGATGGCCTTGTCCACGCCGTCCACCTGGATGGCGTCGGTGCGCGCGATCAGGAAGAATTCCGGATCGGTCTTGGCATCGGCAGCCGCCTTCACGCGGTCGACCATTTCACCCTGCGAGACGATCTCCTTGCCCGGACGGTGACCGCAGCGCTTGGCGCCAACCTGGTCCTCGATGTGGCAGGCGGCCGCGCCGGCCTTGATCAGCGACTTCACGGTGCGCGCGATGTTGAACGCGCTCGGGCCGAAGCCGGTATCGATGTCGACCATCAGCGGCAGGTCGCAGACATCGGTGATGCGGCGCACGTCCACCAGCACGTCTTCCAGGGTATTGATGCCCAGGTCAGGCAGGCCCAGCGAGCCGGCGGCCACACCGCCACCGGACAGGTAGATGGCACGGAAACCGGCGCGCTTGGCCAGCAGAGCGTGGTTGGCGTTGATCGCGCCGATCACCTGCAACGGCGATTCGGCAGCCAGCGCCTCACGGAAGCGGGCACCGGCAGAGAAAGGAGTGGAAGCGGTCATGCGGCAATCCAGGTTGAAGTACGGAAAAGAAAGCGCAAGCACCATGCCAAGCTGCAAGCCGTTGATTTCACGGGCATGACTGCCATGCAGCGGTGAAACAAATGAAACATTGAAACAGATGTATCATGAAACACCCCGTCCCACGCACGCCGCCATGTATCTGCCCCGCTCGCCCCTGCGCCACGCCGACGCCGACCCCGGTCGCCCGGTGATCTGGACCGTCAGCGTTTCGCGGCTGACCGGTCTGCTCGGCGACGTCATTCCGGAGTTCGACCGCCGCGCGCGCATCGAACAGATCAACCTCGGTTTCGAGGAAGCCGTGGACGTGATCGGCCAGCGCCTGCGCCGCGAGCACTGCGACGTGGTCATCGCAGGCGGCTCCAACGCGGCCTGGCTGCGCGGCCGGCTGGAGCTGCCGCTGGTGCCGATCCAAGCCAACGGCTTCGACCTGATGGAAGCGCTGGCCCGGGCACGACGGATCGCCAGCCGCATCGGCCTGGTCACCCACGCCAGCGACGTACCGGTGTTCAGCAACTTCCAGCAGAGTTTCGGCCTGGATATCGAGCATCGCCGTTTCGTCACCCGCGAGGACGCCCGCGACTGCATCGCTGACCTGCGCGCCAATGGCATCGAAGTGATCGTCGGCACCGGCATGGCCATCGATCACGCCGAACAGGCCGGCCTGCCCGGCGTGCTGCTGTACTCGGCCGACTCGGTGCGGCAGGCGTTCGAGCATGCGCTGGAACTGACCCAGACGCTGGCCCGCTCCAGTGGCAACCGATCCACCCCACGCCGGCGCCCGGCAGCACGGGCCGACGCGCATGAACTGCTCGGCGACAGCGATGCGATGGCACAGGTACGCGCACAGATCGCGCTTTATGCACCGCACGACAGCACCGTGCTGGTCAGTGGCGAAACCGGCACCGGCAAGGAACTGGTGGCACGCCAGCTGCACGCCGCCAGCGGTCGTCGTGGGCGTTTCGTCGCGCTGAACTGTGGCGCCATCAGCGAATCGCTGCTGGAGGCGGAGCTGTTCGGCTACAGCGATGGCGCCTTCACCGGCGCGCGGCGCGGCGGCCGCGTCGGCCTGGTCGAGGCCGCAGATGGCGGCACCTTGTTCCTGGATGAGATCGGCGAACTGCCGCTGCCGCTGCAGACCCGCCTGCTGCGCGTGCTGGAAGAGCGCGAAGTGCTGCGCGTGGGCGCAACCGAACCGACTCCGGTCGACCTGCGCGTGGTGGCCGCCACCCTGCAATCGCTGGAGCAGCGCGCGGCGACCGGGAGCTTCCGCCGCGATCTGTATTACCGCCTGGCCGCGCTGCGCATCGCCCTGCCCTCGCTGCGTGCCCGGCGCGGGGACATTCCGCTGCTGGCACAGCACTTCTTCCGCCAGCTGCGCGGCATCGACGCGCCACTGGACGAAGCTGCGATGGCAATGTTGACCACCGCCGAGTGGCCCGGCAACGTGCGCGAACTACGCAATCTGGTGGATCGCCTGCGCATCCACTGGCAGCCGGCTGAAGGGCCTATTGATGCTTCGCGACTGCTGCAGCTTGCGCCCGAGCTGACAAGCGAAGGCGCGACGGCACTGCCGCTGGAAAGCAACGGCAAACGCCCGCCGCGTGCGCAGCTGGAAGCATTGCTGCAGGAACATCGCAATGACCGCGAGGGCATGGCACAGGCGCTGGGCGTATCACGCACCACACTGTGGCGCTGGCTGCGCGCGGAGGGTCTGTAGAGCCGAGCATGGGCTCGGCTCTACAGCAACCCCAGCACCACCCCGACTTACGGGTACAACAGGCGCTTGCTCCAGCGGCCTTCGGCACCGGCTTCATAGCACCAGCGTTCGTGCAGGCGGAACTGCGCGCCGTACCAGAACTCGATGCGGTCAGGCACCACGCGCAGGCCGCTCCAGCCTTCAGGACGCGGCACGTCCTTGCCCTCGAAGCGGGCTTCGATCCCGGCAACGCGCGCATCGAACTCTTCACGCGTTGCCAGCGTCTTCGACTGCTGCGAGGCCCAGGCGCCGATCTGGCTCATGCGTGGGCGGCTGGCGAAATAGGCGTCGGCCTCGGCATCGGCAACCTGCTCCACACGGCCTTCAATGCGCACCTGGATGCCGGCTTCGCGCAGGCTGCGCCACAGGAACAGCAGCGCGGCCTGCGGGTTGGCATGGAGTTCCTGGCCCTTGTGGCTGTCCAGGTGGGTGTAGAAGACAAAGCCACGCTCATCGAACGCCTTCAGCAGCACGGTACGTGCCGAGGGACGGCCGTGCGTATCGGCAGTGGCCACGGTCATCGCGTTCGGCTCGACCTCGCGGCTCTGTTTGGCCTCTTCGAACAGGCCGGCAAACGTGGACAGGGCTTCGGCGTACAGGTCGCTCATGATTGCGTTCTTCTCACACGGATTGGGCTATTGTGGCTGCATGGCCGCTGCTGCGTATATGCCCCAGGTGAAAGGATTCCCCGAAACATTGGCCGAACAGGTGCTGGACGATGCACTGGGCAGCGGCGCAGCAGTTCCAGTATTGGCGATCAGCGGCCTGCAGGGGAGCGGCAAATCGACGCTGGCCGCGCAGGTGGTGGCACGTGCACAGGCACGCGGCCTGAACGCGGCGACGCTGTCGATCGATGATGTCTACCTGACCCGCGTGCAGCGCCAGCGACTGGCCCGCCAGGTGCACCCGCTGCTGATCACCCGCGGCCCGCCGGGCACTCACGACCTGCCGCTGGCCCATGCGGTATTGGACGCCGTGGCCGCGCGCCAGCCCTTCGCATTGCCCCGCTTCGACAAGCTGGCCGACGAACGACTACCCGAAGCGCAATGGCCACGTATCGAGCAGCCCCTCGACCTGCTGGTGTTCGAAGGCTGGTTCCTGGGCACGCCCGCTCAGAACGACGACGCACTGGACAGCCCACTGAACGCGCTGGAACGCGAAGCCGACGCCGACGGCCGCTGGCGTCGCTGGTGCAACCAGGCGCTGGCCCGCGACTACCCCGCGCTCTGGCAGCGCTGCGACCGCCTGTGGTTCCTGCAGCCGCCGGATTTTTCAGTGGTACCACGCTGGCGCTGGCAGCAGGAGCAGAACCTGCAGGCCGCGCAGCCGGGCCGGCACGGCATGAGCCGGCCACAACTGGAGCGCTTCGTGCAGTACTACGAGCGGGTCAGCCGCCAGGCGCTGCGTGCCCTGCCCGCCCTGGCCGACCACGTGGTGGTGCTGGACGGCCAGCGACAGGTGCAGGACGTGCGCTGAGCGCGCCTATTCCACCAGGAAGGTCACCCGCAGGTTGACCCGCCATTCGGTGATCTCGCCACTGCCATTGGTGACCACCTTGGTCTCGTTCACCCAGGCGCCCTGGATGCCCTTGACCGTCCCGGAGACCTTCTTCAGCCCGCTGCGCACGGCGTCCTCCACGCTTTTCGGCGAGGAGGCGGTAATTTCGATGACCTTGGCGACCGTCATGGCCTGTACTCCGGCTGGCGCGGGAGACCCCGCAGGAACGCCTACCCTGACGTGAAGAACGTAAAGGCCAGGGCACGGAGGTGTTAGCATCAGAGGGCATGAATCCTGCTCCGAACCTGATCCTGATCGGCCCGATGGGCGCCGGCAAAACCTGCATCGGCCGCCGCCTGGCCGAGCGCTTCACGCTGGACTTCGTCGATGTCGACCAGGCCATCGTCGATGCCGCCGGCGCCAGCATCCCGACCATCTTCGAGCACTCCGGCGAAGCCGGCTTCCGCAGCCATGAACGCGAGGCTCTGGCCCGCGTGCTGGGAGGCCGCGGCCAGCTGGTCTCCACCGGTGGCGGCGCGGTGCTGGATCCCGAAAACCGTGCACTGATCGCCGAGCGTGGCTTCGTGGTCTACCTGCGGGTCAGCGTGGCCGCGCAGCTTGAACGCCTGGCCCGCGACAAGGGCCGGCCGCTGCTGCAGCGCCCGGACCGCGAGCAGGTGCTGCACGATCTGGCCGCACACCGCGACCCGCTGTACCGCGAACTGGCCGACCTCACCCTCGATACCGACCCGTATACCGCTGCCGACGCGACCGCCCACCTGGTGGTCAAGCTGGCTACGCAATGGCAGCGCCAGGACCTGACCGCATGACTTCCCCCGCCCTGCTGCAGGTCGCCGTTGGCGGCGACCGCCCTTACTCCATCACCATCGGCGCCGGTGCCCAGGCCGACGGCGCCGCGCTGGCCTCGCATGTTCGCGGCCGCCACGTGCTGCTGCTCAGCGACAGCGAAGTGGCCCCACGCTATCTGGACGCCGTGAAGCAGACGCTGTTGGCTGCACGCCCCGACCTGATCGTCGGCGAGCATGTGCTGGCCGCGGGCGAAGCCTCCAAGACCCTGGCCGAGTTCGGCCGTGCGATCGAAGCACTGGCCGCGCTCGGCGCCACCCGCGACGCCTGTGTGTTCGCCCTCGGCGGTGGCGTGGTCGGTGATCTCGCCGGTTTTGCAGCCGCCTGCTGGATGCGCGGCGTGGACTGCGTGCAGCTGCCGACCACCCTGTTGGCGATGGTCGATTCGTCGGTGGGCGGCAAGACCGCGGTCGACATTCCGGCCGGCAAGAACCTGGTCGGCGCCTTCCATCCGCCGCGTGCGGTCATTGCCGATACCCGCGTGCTGGCCACCCTGCCGCCGCGCGAGCTGCGCGCCGGCCTGGCCGAAGTGGTGAAGTACGGCGCGCTGGGCGATGCGGTGTTCTTCGAATGGCTGCAGCAGCACGCCGATGCGCTGCTGGACGGCGAGGATGCGGTGCTGGCCGAGGCAATTGCACGCAGCTGCCGGCACAAAGCCGCCATCGTCGAGCGCGATGCGTTCGAGAAGGGCGAGCGTGCCCTGCTCAATCTGGGCCACACCTTCGGCCATGCCATCGAGACCGAACAGGGCTACTCGGCCCCGGGCCGCGATGCGCTGAACCACGGCGAGGCCGTGGCGGTGGGCATGGTGCTGGCGGCGAAGCTGTCCACCCACCTGGGCCTGGCCGAGGATGCCGACCGCGCGCGCCTGCAGTCGCTTCTGGAACGCCTCGGCCTGCCGGTGGCGATCCCGGCCGGGCTGGACCCGCAGGCCCTGCTTGGCCGTATGCGGCTGGACAAGAAGAACGTGGCCGGCCGCCTGCGCCTGGTGCTGTGGCGCGGCATGGGCCGCGCCGAAGTGGTGCCGGACGTGGATGAAGCGGCGGTGCTGAAGGTGTTGGGCGCGGGCTGACCTTTCCGCGTTCGCCGGGCATGGCCCGGCGCTGACGGATTGTGCCGCGGCATGAAGCGCAGCCGAGCGCGGGCTCGGCTCTACAGGTCCGTGCCGCCCCGGGGCGATACAATCGGCGCCATGCACGTCTACCTGCAACATCCCGACGCCGGTGCGCAGGCACCGCGCTTCCTGCGCCTGACGCTGGTCCCGGACCTGTTCGGCGGCTGGGAACTGCTGCGCGAGAGCGGCCGCGTCAGTGCCCGCTCGCAGCTGCGGCGCGAGCTGTTCCTGCAGGCCGACGAAGCCCGCCATGCTTTCGAGAAGGCCCGCGATGCCGAACTGCATCGCGGCTTCCAGATCCTTTCGCACGGCGACTGACGCCGCTGCCAACTTTCGTCCAAGGAATGCCCATCGTGACCAGCCCTCTCCGCAATGATCGCCTGCTGCGCGCCCTGCGCCGCGAACCGGTGGACTGCACCCCCGTCTGGCTGATGCGCCAGGCCGGCCGCTACCTGCCGGAGTACCGCGCGACCCGGGCCAAGGCCGGCAGCTTCCTGGCCATGGCCAAGAATCCGGAGATCGCCTGCGAAGTCACCCTGCAGCCGCTGCGCCGCTTCCCGCTGGACGCGGCCATCCTGTTCTCGGACATCCTCACCATCCCCGATGCGATGGGTCTGGAGCTGTACTTCGTCGAAGGCGAAGGCCCGAAGTTCCGCCACCCGGTGCGTGATGAAGCGGCCATCGCCAGGCTGGCGGTGCCGGACATGGAGCAGGACCTGGGCTATGTGATGGACGCCGTGCGCCTGATCCGCCGCGAACTGGATGGCCAGGTGCCGTTGATCGGCTTCTCCGGCAGCCCGTGGACGCTGGCCTGCTACATGGTGGAAGGCGGTGGCAGCAAGGACTTTGCGCGCATCAAGGCGATGGCGCTGAACCACCCCCAGGCCCTGCACCGCCTGCTGGAGGTCACCACTGAAGCGGTGATCGCCTACCTCGGCGCGCAGCGTGCGGCTGGTGCGCAGGCGCTGCAGGTGTTCGACACCTGGGGTGGCGTGCTGTCGCCGTCGATGTACCGCGAGTTCTCGCTGCGTTACCTGCGGCGCATTGCCGAGGGCCTGGAGCGTGGCGAAGGCAGCGAGCGCACGCCGCTGATCCTGTTCGGCAAGGGCACCGGCCTGCACCTGGAAGCGCTGTCGCAGACCGGCGCCGATGCGCTGGGCCTGGACTGGACGCTGGACCTGGACGAGGCCATGCGCCGCACCGGTGGCCGAGTTGCCCTGCAGGGCAACCTCGACCCGACCACGCTGTACGCCTCGCCGGATGCGATCGCCGCCGCTGCCGCACGCGTGCTCGACACCTATGCCGCGGGCAACGGTGGTTCGCGCGAGGGCCATGTGTTCAATCTTGGCCACGGCATGTCGCCGGACATGGATCCAGCCCACGTGCAGGTGCTGGTCGACGCGGTGCACGCGCACAGCCAGCGCTGAGCATTCGGCATACGGTTGCGGCGCGATGTTGATCGCGCCGTGACCCGCAGTGCGCGATCATGGTCTCCCCCACGCTGCACCGGCCGCGCCCCATGTCCACCTCGCCATCGACCTACAACCGCCAGCGCCCCCTGCTGTGGTTGGTTTCGTTGGCGATCTTCATGCAGATGCTGGACTCGACCATCGTCAACACGGCGTTGCCGGCGATGGCCGCCAGCCTGGGCGAAAGCCCGCTGCAGATGCAGTCGGTGGTGTTCAGCTATGCGCTGGCGGTGGCTACCTTCATTCCCGCCTCCGGCTGGATCGCTGACCGCTACGGCACCCGCCGCACCTTCCTGGTGGCGATCATCCTGTTCACCCTCGGCTCGCTGGCCTGCGCGCTGGCCCAGCACCTGCACCAGCTGGTCGGTGCGCGCGTGCTGCAGGGTATCGGTGGCGCGATGCTGCTGCCGGTCGGTCGCCTGGCGGTGATGCGTTCGGTGCCGCGCGAGGATTTCCTGCGCGCGATGAGCTTCATCGCCATCCCGGCCCTGGTCGGCCCGTTGATCGGTCCGACGCTGGGCGGCTGGCTGGTCGAGATCGCCTCGTGGCACTGGGTGTTCCTGATCAACCTGCCGATCGGCGTGATCGGTTTCATCGCCGCGATGAAGATCATGCCCGACCACTACGCCAGCCATCGCACCCGCTTCGACCTGCGTGGCTACATCATGCTGGCCTTCGCGATGGTGGTGCTGTCACTGGCGCTGGACGGCATCTCTGGACTCGGCACGCCACATGCGCTGGTGATGCTGATGACCGTGGCCGGCCTGGCTGCGCTGGTGGGCTACTGGCTGCACGCCGCCAACTCCACCGCCCCCTTGTTCTCGCTGGCCCTGTTCCGCGTGCCCAGCTATCGCATCGGTATCCTCGGCAACCTGTTCTCGCGCATCGGCAGCAGCGCCATGCCGATGCTGATCCCGCTGCTGCTGCAGGTCGGCCTGGGCCTGGGCCCGATGAACGCCGGCCTGATGATGGTGCCGGTGGCAGCGGCCGGCATGGTGTCGAAGAAGCTGGCGGTAAAGCTGGTCGAGCGCTACGGCTACCGCCGCGTGCTGATGGTCAACACCGTGCTGGTCGGCCTGGCGATGGCCAGCTTCATCCTGATGACACCGGGCCAGCACCTGGCCTGGCGCCTGCTGCAGCTGGCGTTCTTCGGCGCAGTCAATTCCCTGCAGTTCACCGTGATGAACACCGTGACCCTGCGCGACCTGGACCGCGAATTCGCCAGTTCCGGCAACAGCCTGCTGTCGATGGTGATGATGCTGGCCGCTGGTTTCGGTGCCGCCGCTGCGGGCAGCCTGCTGGCCGCGTTCGGCAACCACCTGGACAGCAACAGCGCCACCGCCGCGCTGCATGCGACGTTCCTGTGCGTGGGCGCGATCACCCTGACTTCGACGATGATCTTCTGGCAGCTGCCCGATACCAAGCCGGAGCCACGGCAGGTCGAGCACGTAGCGGAATAAGGGGGTTCGGCAGGGCCTGCGGCCCTGCACCCGCTACACGCAACGGCAACAGCTGAAGCAACAGCCAAAGCAGAATTCCGTGGGATGGCGGGGTACCGTGGGTTTGCGGGGCCGCCGTGAACCCGTCCATGGGGGCTTGGTCGCCGCATCCATGCGGCTCACACCCCGCAAACCCACGGCACCCCGCCTTCGACAGTTTCCCGGTGGCCTGTAGAGCCACGCCATGCATGGATGAATCTCCATCGAGATCGAATATTTCGAATTGAAATCGAAACGCATCCACGCATGGCGTGGATCTACTGCAGATCGCAGGATTCTGTCGAAGGCGGGGTGGGTCCGGTTGCGGGAGTGTCCGCGGCATGGATGCCGCGGCCAAGCCCCCATGGATGGGTTTACGGCGTCTCCCACAACCGGATCCACCCCGCCATCCCACAGGAAGCCAGCTTTTGCTTCGGCTGTTGCTTCAGCTGTTGCCGTTGCGTGTAGCGGGTGCAGGGCCGCAGGCCCTGCCGAACCCCTACCTGCCCATCACCCGGGCGATCGCTTCCACCAGCAGCTCACCGGTCACCGGCTTGCGCAGGAAACCGCCGATGCCGGCCGCTTCCACCTGCTGCTGCAGGTCCGGATCGGTCCGCGCGGTCACGGCAAGCAGCGGCAGCATATAGCCCTGGTTGCGCAGGTGCTGGGCCAGCTCGAAGCCACTCAGGCCCGGCAGGTCAAGATCCAGCAGGCCGACGTCGAAATCACCGGCGCTGATCTCGCGCAGCGCCGCCAGCGCATGCCCCGCATGCACGACCTCGTGCCCGCGCGCACTCAGCAACCCGCGCACCACGTCGGCCACGGTCGCATCGTCCTCCACCAGCAGTACCCGCAATGGCGGCATGTTGGCCGCGTCCTCGCGGTGCGTTTCGCCATCTGCTTCGGCATTGGCATCGACCACCATCGGCAACGGCAACGTCACGCCGAAGCAGGTGCCGCGACCGAGTTGGCTCTCCACCTGGATCCGCCCCTGCATCGCGTGCGCCAGTTCGCGGCAGATCGCCAGGCCCAGGCCACTGCCACCGTACTGCGCCGCGGTACGTGCACCATCGGCCTGCTCGAAGCGGCGGAACAGGCGTTGCTGTTGTTCCTGGCTGATGCCGGGGCCGGTGTCGCGCACTTCGAAATGCAGCGATCGCAGCTCGGCGTCGCCGCGCGCGTGCAGGGTGATGGTGCCGCGGCTGGTGAACTTGACCGCATTCGAGAGCAGATTCAGCAGAATCTGCCGGACCCGCATTGCATCGCCGGTGGCCTGCAGGCCGGGGGGCAGCTGGTTGTCGAGGGTGAAACGCAGGCCCTTCTGCGCCGCCAACGGCCCCATCAGCGCGGTCAGGTCCTGCAGCAGGCTGCTCAGTGCGAACGGCTTGTGCTGCAATTCCAGACGACCCGATTCGATCCGCGCAAGGTCCAGCGCATCGTTGACCAGGTGCAGCAGGTGCTCGCCGGCATGGCGGATCGATTGCGTATAGCCGCGCTGCTGCGGATCCAGAGGCGAGGACAGCAGCAGCTCGCTCATGCCCAGCACACCGGTCATCGGCGTGCGGATCTCATGGCCAAGGTTGGCCAGGAAGCGGGTCTTGGCCGCCGACGCCTGTTCGGCCAGCTCCTGCTTGTGCAGCGCCAGCTGATAGGCGTGGCGACGCTGCAGGCGACGACGGTACAGCCAGGCGAACCAGCTGGTCAGCAGCAGCGCGAACGAGGCCAGCACCAGCAGGCCGGACAAGCTGCGCCACCACGGTGGCTGCACGCGGAACTCCAGGCTCTGCACCCGTGACCAGACATGGTCGGCCGACCGCGCCTGCACTTCCAGCCGATAGCTGCCCGGTGCCAGCCGCGAGAACAGGCGCTCACCGGCTGGTCCCACTTCCACCCAGTCCGGGTCGTAGCCAGCCAACCGGTAACGATAGGTATTGGACGCCGAATCGGCGAACGACAGCAGGCGCGCGACGATGCGCAGATCGCGGTCGCCATCGGCGATCTGCAACGGCGTGTCGTGGGTGAGGTCCAGCACCTGCTCGTTGCGGCGCACCTCCACCCGCTCGATCACCAGCGGCGCACGCCGCATCGAGGGCCGCACCTGCTCCGGGTCGAACACCACCACACCGGCCGGCGTACCCGCCACCAGATGGCCGTCTCCCGACATCACCAGCGTGTGCTCACGGAATTCCTGACTCGGCAGGCCGTCGTGCACGCCATATAGGCGCACGCTCTGGCCATCGGCACCGATGCGCACCAGGCCACGCGCACTGGTTGCCCACGCTACCCCCTGGGCATCGACCACCAGTCCCGAGGCGGAGATCGCCGGGTAGCCCTGCTCGGCACCGATCACGGCCTGCCGCTCCAGCCGGCCCTGGCTCCAGCGGTAGCGCGACAGGCGACCATCCTCGGACAGCCAGACCTGGCCATCGCTTCCCACGTGCAGAGCATGGATCGCGGTCGCCGGTGCACCCGGCACCGGCTGGAAACGCTCGCTTTCCGGCAGCCACTGCAGCAGGCCACGGCTGCTGGCCAACCAGATATGGTCCTGAGGCCCGCATTCCACGTCGAGATTGAGCTGGCCCTGCTGCAATCCGCGCTGGCCATTGTCCAGCTGGCGCCGCAGGCGCCCATCCAGATCGCGCTGCTGAAGACCCGCCGACAGCATCAGCCAGAGACTGTCACCATCACAGGTCATCATCGATTCGATGACCCCTTCCATGGTCGCGTCGGCGCCGGCGTCCCGGCCCCAGCGGCGCAGATCACGCCGCTTCGGGTCATAGCGCAGCAGCGCGTCGTTGGAACCGATCCAGACCTGGCCGCGGCGATCCTCGCGCACCGAGGTCAGCCAGTGCATGCCGTTGACCCAGGTGCGGTGCTGTTCGATGCTGCCGGTCTTCGGATCGAAGCGGTCCAGCGCGCCGTGGCTGCCGACCGTCCAGATGCCGCCGTTGCTGGACGGGCTGGTACCCAGCACGAAAGCATTGCGCAGCGAGCGGGGGTCGTCCTCCAGTCGCGACAGCACCGAGAACTGCCACCAACGCGGCAGCAAGTGCCAGAGGCCGGCGTTGGTGCTGGCCAGCCAGATACCCCCCTCGCGATCCTCGTAGGCGCCGGTCCAGTTCGGGCGCACCGGACCACGCGCCACGGCGCTGTACAGAGGCACGGCCTGGTACTGGCCATCGACCGCCCGGCCAAGGCCGGTGCGGGTGTCCAGCCAGTGCCCGCCCTGCTCGTCGCGCAGCATCATGCCCAGCACCTGTTCGCCTTCGGGCAGCTTCCAGAACGGCGCCTCGAAACGACCGTCGGGGCGACGCACGACGGCACCGGCCATCGTGCTGATCCAGAGGCTGCCATCGGGCTCGGCCGTCAGGCCATTGATCAGCTGGCTGGGAACGATGCCGGCACCGACCCGTTCAAAGTCCGTGCCGGTCCAGCGCGCGACGCCATGCTTGGTGCCGATCCACAGGCTGCCATCGGCCAGGGTTGCCAGGTACGGCACCGATGCGGCCGGCAGGCTACGTGGGTTGTTCGCTTCGGGCAGGAAGCGCTGCAGCCGGTCCTGGTTGTCCAGGCGGTACAGACCACCTTCGTGGGTGCCGAACCAGACCGAACCATCCGGCGTGGTGGCCAGGCTCCAGACCGTGTTGGTGCCCATCAACGGCTGGCTGCTGCGGTCGTAGAAATGCAGCTGGCGGCGATCGGCCGACATCCGTACAAGACCGGCGTTCTCGGTGCCGATCCAGAGCTGGTTGCGGGCATCGACCAGCACCGTCCAGATGCGGTTGTCGCGCAGGCCGTCTTCCGAACGCCAGATCCGGTAGTTGCGCCCGTCATAGCGGGCCAGGCCGTCGTTGGTGGCGATCCAGAGGTAACCGTAACGATCCTCGGCCATGCGGTTCACGGTATTGGACGGCAAGCCATCGAACACCGTCACCTGGCGCGGGCTCGGTGGCACCGGCTGCGCCGCAGCGGGCGACAGGCAGCACAGGAGGACCAGCAGCAGCATCGCCGCCCGCAGATACACCACCGATTGCCTCCTCACGCTGCTTCTGATGATTCCCGCACTACGGGCGTCGGCATGGTAAACCGAAAGTCGCGCCGTTCACGCCCGGCGCTGGCGCATTCAAAGGGCGGTCTGTCGTTTTGCGCGCGCCTGGGCAATGGCAGTCACCAGCATGTCACCGGTCACCGGCTTGCGCAGGAAGCCATCGAACCCAGCCGCCAGGACCTGGGTCTCAGCGTAGGCATCGGAACGTGCGGTGACCGCCACCAGGGGTAGTTCATAGCCCATGGTGCGCAGCTGGCGGGCGATGGCGGTGCCGTCCAGCGCCGGCAGATCAAGATCGAGCAGGCCCACGTCAAAGCCATCGGTGGCGATCTCCGAAAGCGCGCCCAGGCCATGCAGCACGTGCACCACGTCGTGCCCACGGCCACGCAGCAGGCCGGCGATGACCTCCGCCACGGTCGCGTCATCCTCCACCAGCAGGATGCGCAGTGGCGGCAGCATCGGCAGCACCGGCGATTCGCCCGGCGCATTGGCGGCCTGCCGGATCCAGGGCAGCGGCAGCCACACCCGGAAACGCGCGCCCTTGCCCAGCTGGCTGTCTACTTCGATGCGTCCGTTCATGGCCACAGCCAGCTCCTGGCAGATCGCCAGGCCCAGCCCGCTGCCGCCATAGCGCGACGCAGTGCGCGGGCCGTCCGCCTGTTCAAAGCGATGGAACAGGCGGTCCTGCTGCTCGGCGTTGATGCCCGGGCCGGTGTCATGCACTTCGAAGCAGAGGCCGCCGCCGTTCTCCTCCAGTCGCACGGCCAGGCCGACGTGCCCACGCTCGGTGAACTTGATTGCATTGCCCAGAAGATTAAGCAGGATCTGCCGCACGCGCATCTCGTCGCCGCTGACGCTGACCGGCCCCGGCGGATCGCTTCCACGCTGGAACTCCAGGTTGCGCTGCTTCGCCATCGGCTGCATCAACGCCTGCACCTGGTCAAGCAGGCCGGCCAGATCGAACGGGCGCAGGTCCAGCTCCAGTCGGCCGGCCTCGATGCGGGCCAGATCCAGCGCGTCATTGACCAGCCGCAGCAGGTGGCTGCCAGCCTGCTGGATCGAGCCTGCATAGCTGCGCTGCACCGCATCCAGCGGGGTGGCCAGCAGCAGTTCGCTCATGCCGAGCACACCGGTCATCGGCGTGCGCACCTCATGGCCCAGCGTGGCCAGGAACCGGCTCTTGGCCTGTGAGGCCTGCTCTGCCAGCTGCTGCTTGTGCACGGTCAACTGCCATTGCTGGCGGCGGCGCAGGCGCGCACGGATCGACCACACCAGGATAAGCAGCAGCAGCGAGCCGATCAGCAGGTAGCCGAAGATCGCCATGCCGCTGCGCCACCAGGGTGGCAGCACCTTCACCTGCAACTGCTGCGAAGGCGTCCACGCGCCACTGGCCGTGGCCGCCTGGACTTCAATGACGTAGCTGCCGGTCGGCAGCCGCGACAGCGTGCGCTGGCCGTCACCGCCCTGCTCCACCCAGTTCTGGTCGTAGCCCTGCACCCGGAAGCGGTAACGATTGCCCTCCGGATTGGCATAGGAAAGAAGTCGCGCATCGATCTGCAGATCACGATCGTCCGGCCCCAGCAACAGCGTGCCGGTGGTCGGCAGCGGTTGCCAGCCACGGGCATCATCGCGCCGCACGCGGACCTCGGCGATCACCAGCGACGACGGCGGCAACACGGCATCGGCAGCATTCACATCGAACACCACCAGGCCGGTCTGGGCCACCGCGAGCACACGACCATCGGCATTCACCGCCGGCGGCCGGCTGGTGAACTCGGCGTCGGGCAGGCCATCGCGTTCGTTGAACTGCTGCAGGCGGCGCGCCTTCGGGTCCCACCGCAGCAGGCCACGTGGCGTGGTCGCCCACAGGCGGCCATCTTCGGCCAACGCCAGTCCTCCCATGCTCACCGACGGCACGCCAGCACTGCCATCGATGCGCTGGATCAGGCGCAGGCTCATGCCATCCCACTGGTAGCGCTCGAGCGCGCCCTGGCGGGCCAGCCACAGCTGCTGCGGATCCACCCACACCAGATCGTAGATCAGCCCACGCGAAACGCCCGGCACCGCTTCGAAACGCCCGGCCTGTTCACGCCAGATCCCCATGTCGCCCATCACCCAGGCCTTGCCCTGGGCATCAAAGCGGATCTGCTCAACCGGTGAATCGGCCGTCTTGCGGAGATCCTCCAGCGGGAAACTACGCAGCACGCGGCCATCGGCGCTGCGCTGCTGCAGGCCCAGGTTCATTACCGACAGCCAGACCGTGCCATCGGGGGCCTGCCGCATCAGATCGATGCGCTGGCGCAGGTCGGCCCCTCCATCGATAT
Source organism: Stenotrophomonas sp. 115C5 (assembly GCF_056861055.1). NCBI lineage: Bacteria > Pseudomonadati > Pseudomonadota > Gammaproteobacteria > Lysobacterales > Lysobacteraceae > Stenotrophomonas > Stenotrophomonas sp. 115C5. Next base: position 60,991 of record NZ_JBSPUQ010000011.1, on the reverse strand, counting down.
GCCAATCGTGCAGCGCGCGGGTGGCCGGGTCGTACACGCTGATGCGGCCGGCACGCCCCAGCCACAGGCGCCCGTCCGGCCGCGGCAGCACCGACCACACCGCCCCGCTGCCGATCTCGCGATCGCTGGCCAACAACTTCAGCACTCCCTGCGCGTCCAGCTGGTACACGCCATGCGCTGAGCCGACGTAGTAATTCCGGCCATCACTGGCTGCACTCAACAGGTACTGGCTGTCCAGCGGCTTGCCGTCAAGCTGGTTCCAGATCGAAAACCGGCGCCAGTCCGGCGGCAGGTAGGCCAGGCCCTGGGTCAGCAGCGCCACCCACAATCCGCCCTCATGGTCCTGCATCAGATCAAGCACACCACTCTGGGCAGTGAGGAAACCACTGCCACGGTCGCCGTCCAGCCGCCGCAGCATGCTGGCATCTCCGCGCAACAGGCCATCGGAGGTGCCCGCCCAGTAACCGCCTTGGCGATCGGCCAGCACCAGTGCCGAACGCAGGCGTGCACTGTCGGTCCAGCGCGGACGGCTGACCCGGTCCTGCGCGTCGATACGGTAGAGGCCGTCGTTCTGGCTGCCGGCCCAGATCGAGCCATCGGGGTCGCGGCTCAGGCGCAACACACTCAGCGCCCCCAGTTCGCGCGGCGCGACAGCCTCGAATCCAGTCCCGTTCCAGCGCGCAATGCCCGCCTCGGTGCCGATCCACAGGCGCCCCTGCGCATCGACCAGGCTGCTGTAGATGGTATTGCTGGGCAACCCACCAGGACGGGCCGGATCATGCTCGAAGAAGCGCAGGCTGCCGTCTTCACCGAAACGGCAGACGCCATGCCCACTGGTGCCGATCCACAGTGCATCCTCGGCGTAGGCCAACGTCCAGAACTGGCTCATGCAGGGGCCGTTGACCGCATCGAAGGTCTTGAAGTGCTCGCGGTCAGCATCCAGCCGGGCCACGCCCTTGCCATTGATGCCGACCCAGACGCGGTCCAGGGGATCGACCAGCAGGGTCTCGATCTCGTTGCCCGGCAGCGATCCCGGCTGCTCCGGATCATGTTCCCAGACCCGCAGGCTGCCGCCGTCATAGCGCACCAGGCCACCATCGGTGGCAGCCCAGATATGGCCCTGGCGGTCTTCGGCCAACGCCAGCACCATGCGCGAGGGCATGCCTTCGGCGGCACCGAAACGGCGCAGGCGCGGTGTTTCCGCCATGTCCAGGGCCGTGGCCGCCGTGGCGAACGCCATCAGCAGCAGCCCCATTCCCGCGATGCCTCGGCACCACCGGCGCCAACCGCTCGTCATCCTGAACCCCCTGTCCTGTCCCGATTGTCACACAGGGCCGGCTTCATGGCTGCAACAGCCTGTTTCCACCGGTGGACCCACCACGAACTGTTGCAGCCATGCACGCAACGTTGGCAGGGGGCTGTGCGTATGATCGCAACGTCCCCCTTTCCGGAGCCCGCCATCGATGCGTCCCTGCCTGGCCCTGCTGCCGATGCTGCTCGCCACCGCCCCCGCCTGGGCGGATGCAGATACCTATCGCCTCGATCCGGTGCATACGCGTGTGCTGTTCACCATTGACCACGCGGGTTACTCGCAGGCGATGGGCACGGTCTCCGGCAGTGAGGGCCGCCTGCAGTTCGATCCCGACAACTGGCGCGAGGCCACACTGGATGTCGAGGTCCCCGTGTCGCGACTGGACCTGGGTGATGCCAAGTGGAACCAGGCCACGCTGGCCCGCAGCCTTCTGGATGGCGAGCGTTTCCCGAAGGCACATTTCGTCTCCAGCCGGATCGAACCGATCGGTGCCAGGCGGGCCCACGTGATCGGCACCCTGACCCTGCGCGGGGTCAGCCAGGAGATCACGCTGGACGTGACCCTCAACGCCATCAAGCGCTATCCCCTGCCCCCGTTCCGACGCACCGCCGGTTTTTCCGCCAGCACCACGCTGAGCCGGCGCGCGTTCGGCATCACCGCCTGGCCGGGCGTCATCGGTGATGCAGTACAGCTGAGAATCGAGGCTGAAGCCACCCTCGACCGCAGCGACGCCCCGGGAACTCCCGCTCCCGTTCCACACTCCGACCCCAAGACGGCCCCCTAGAGGACCCTTCATGACCGCCAAGAACACCCCCGCCGCCTGGGGGAGTGTCAGCCAGATCCTGCATTGGTTGATCGCATTGCTGATCCTCGCCCTGGGCGTGGTCGGCCTGACCATGGGCGAACTGCCCAAGACCCCCAAGTATTTCTGGGTCTATACCGCGCACAAGTCGATCGGCATCACCGTGCTGGCGCTGGTGCTGTTCCGCCTCGGCTGGCGCCTGTATGCCGGTGCCCCCAAGCCGGTGCCGGGCGTGCCCAGCTGGCAGGAACGCATCGCCAGTGCCACCCATGTGCTGCTGTATGTGCTGATGTTTGCCATCCCGCTGTCGGGCTGGCTGTACGACTCGGCCAGCGGCCTGCGCCCGTTCCGCTGGTTCGGCCTGGTTGACGTGCCCAAACTGAGCGGCCCAGACCCGCAGGTCGTTGCGGTGTCCCATGCCATCCACGAATACGGCTTCTGGCTGTTGATCGCGGTGGTGCTGGCCCATGCCGGCGCTGCCTTCTACCACCACCTGTTCCAGCGCGATGCAACCTTGTCCCGCATGTTGCCGCGTGGCTGGCTCACCTCCCCTCAGAAGGACTGACCGATGAACCTGAAACTGACCACTCCGGCCGCCGTGGCCGCCGCCCTGGCCGGCATGCTGGCCACCGCTCCGGCACTCGCTGCCGACTACGCGCAGGCCCCCGGCGCCGGCTCGATCCTGGTGTTCGCGACCAAGTACGACGGCGAAGTGTTCACCGGCAGCTTCCCGGGCTTTGCCACCAAGCTCAGCTTCGACCCGGCCAACCCGGCCGCCGGTTCGCTGGACGTGGTGATCCCGCTGGCCGGCGCCAAGAGCGGCAACAGCGACCGCGATTCGACCCTGCAGACCGCCGACTTCTTCAACGTCGGCAAGTTCGCCACCGCGCGTTACACCGCCAAGGGCTTCCGTGCCGTCGGCAATGACCAGTTCGCCGCCGATGGCACGCTGGAACTGCGCGGCGTCAGCAAGCCGGTCACGCTGACCTTCACCTGGAAGCCAGGCACCCAGCCGGTACTGACCGGCAAGGCCACGGTCAAGCGACTGGACTTCGGCGTCGGCGGCGGTGACTGGGCCGACACCAAGACCATCCCGGATGAAACCGCGATCAGCACGATCGTGAAGTTCGACGCGAAATTCGCAAGGGGCGGGGGCACGGCTCGGGCCGCATCCTGTAGAGCCGAGCCATGCTCGGCTGCCGTCCAGGTCGCGCTGCGCGCGTCAGCCGAGCATGGCTCGGCTCTACAGTGAGCTTTCAGCCAGCCAGGCCTGCACCGTGGCCGCGTCGAACGGCCAGTCCAGCTCACGGTCACCGCGCTCGTCGCGCAGCACCGGCACCCGCGCGCCATAGCGCGATTCCAGCGCCGGCTGGTCATCCAGGAACACCGATTCGAACTCCGGCGCCCTGGCCTTGGCCAGCTCGGCCAGGGCCATGTCGCACAGGTGGCAGTCGTCACGCTGGAACAGGGTCAACACCGGTTTTGCTCCCTCTGCCGAAATGCTGCGCCGCAGCCATGGAAGTGCGGCATGAACCGCTAGAATAGCGGTCTCTTCCGGTACCCGCAGTACGGCAACCATGGCTGTCAGCACGTTCGACGTTTTCAAGATCGGCATTGGCCCGAGCTCCTCGCACACCGTCGGGCCGATGAAGGCCGCCGAGCGATTCATCCATCGCTGGCTGCTCGATCCGGGCCGCCTGCACGAGGTCGCGCGCATCCGTGCCGATGTCTACGGCTCGCTGGCGCTGACCGGCCGCGGCCATGGCACCGACAAGGCGATCCTGCTCGGCCTGGAAGGTCAGCGGCCCAACCTGATCGACCCGGACATCATCCCGGCCACGCTGGAGCGCATCCGCAGCAGCAAGCGCATCCAGCTGATGGGCCAGCACGAGATCGCCTTCGACGAAAAGCGCGACCTGGGCATGAACAAGCGCCAGAAGCTGCCGTACCACACCAACGGCATGCGCTTCACCGCGTACAACGCCGAGGACGAAGTGATCGCCACCCGCGATTACTACTCCGTCGGTGGTGGCTTCGTGGTCAACCAGGACGACGCGGCCGATGACCGCATCGTGCCCGACGAAACCCCGCTGCCCTACCCGTTCAAGAGCGGCGACGAGCTGCTGGCGCAGACCGCGCGCAGCGGCCTGAGCATTGCCCAGCTGATGTTCGAGAACGAGAAGTGCTGGCGCAGCGAAGACGAGATCCGCGCGCAGCTGCGCGAGATCTGGAGTGCGATGCAGTCGTGCGTGGCGCGCGGCATCCGCGAGGAAGGCGTGCTGCCGGGTGGCCTGAAGGTGGGCCGTCGTGCGCCGGCGCTGTACCGTGAGCTGTCGTCGAAGCCGGAAGCAGCGATGCGCGATCCGCTGACCACGCTGGACTGGGTCAACCTCTATGCGCTGGCGGTGAACGAAGAGAACGCCGCCGGTGGTCGCGTGGTCACCGCGCCGACCAATGGTGCAGCCGGCGTGCTGCCGGCGGTGCTGCACTACTTCGATCGCTTCTGCCCGGGTGCGAACGAGCAGCGCGTGTTCGACTTCCTGCTGACCTCGGCGGCGATCGGCATTCTGTACAAGGAAAACGCCTCGATTTCCGGCGCCGAAGTCGGTTGCCAGGGCGAAGTGGGCGTGGCCTGCTCGATGGCGGCCGGCGGCCTGGTCGCCGCCCTGGGCGGCAACCCCAGCCAGATCGAGAATGCCGCGGAAATCGGCATGGAACACAACCTCGGCCTGACCTGCGACCCGATCGGCGGCCTGGTGCAGATTCCGTGCATCGAGCGCAACGCGATGGGTGCGGTGAAGGCAATCAATGCCTCGCGCATGGCGATGCGCGGCGACGGCAAGCACAAGGTGTCGCTGGACAAGGTCATCAAGACCATGCGCGATACCGGCCGTGACATGCAGGACAAGTACAAGGAAACCAGCCGCGGTGGGCTGGCGGTGAACGTCATCGAGTGCTGAGTTGTAGCGCCGAGCCCCTGCTCGGCTGATGGGCTAGCCGAGCAGGGGCTCGGCTCTATCCCGGACGACACCGTCACCGCGTTCCGGTTAGGCTCGGGGCTCCCTTGCCCCGGACTGCCCCATGCGCGTGATCACTGCCGCCCTGCTTGCCTGCCTGCCGCTGTCCGCCCTGGCTGCGCCGACCTATGGACCACGCCTGGAAGGCTTCGACTACGGCTATCCGGTGAAGACCTTCGCACTGGAATCGCAGCGGCAGCCGCTGGAAATGGCCTACCTGGACATCGCGCCGAAGAAGGCGCCCATCGGTGTGGTGGTGCTGCTGCACGGCAAGAACTTCTGCGCGGCCACCTGGAAGGAATCGATCAAGCCAGTGGTTGCCGCCGGCTACCGGGTGATCGCCCCGGACCAGGTCGGCTTCTGCAAATCCAGCAAGCCCGAACGTTACCAGTATTCGTTCTCGCAGCTGGCCGCCAACACCCATGCCCTGCTGCAACAGCTGCAACTGGGCGATGTGCCGGTGCACATGGTCGGTCATTCGATGGGGGGCATGCTGGCGGTGCGCTACGCACTGATGTTCCCGCAGGACCTGCGCAGCCTGTCGCTGGTCAACCCGATCGGACTGGAAGACTGGAAGGCGTTGGGCGTGCCGTGGCGCAGCGTGGACGCGTGGTACGCCGGCGAATTGAACATCAGCTATGACAGCATCCGCCGCTATCAGCTGGAGGTGTACTACGACGGCAAATGGAAGCCGGCCTACGAACCGTGGGCGCGGATGCAGTCGGGCATGTACGAAGGCCCGGGCAAGCAGGCTGTTGCATGGAGCCAGGCGCTGGCCTCGGACATGGTGTTCAACCAGCCGGTGGTCTACGAACTAAAGAACCTGCAGGTGCCGACCACGTTGTTCATCGGCCAGAAGGACCGCACCGCGATCGGCCGTGACCTGGCGCCGCCTGCAGTAAAGGCGACGCTGGGCAATTACCCGGTGCTCGGCAAGGCCGCGGCCTCAGCGATTTCCGGCTCGAACCTGGTCGAGTTTGCCGAACTGGGGCATTCGCCGCAGGTGCAGGACCCGAAGCAGTTCAACAGCGCATTGATGAAGGCGTTGAAGTCTCGCTGACCGGCAGGCGTGCCCCTGTAGAGCCGAGCCCACGCTCGGCTCATCCGGCAGGATGGGGATTCTGTCAGGAGCAGCCGAGCGTGGGCTCGGCTCTACAGAAGCGGTGCGATCAACCCACGATCCGCAACACATCATCCAGCAGCGCGGCGGCGGTGACTTCCGCGCCAGCGCCCGGGCCCTGGATCAACAACGGCTGGCGCTGATAACGGTCACTGTGGATGGCTACGCGGTTGTCGGTGCCCGCGCCCTGCGCCAACGGGTGATCGGCCGGCAACTCGCGCAGGCCCACCTGCGCACCCGCGCCATCGACACGGCCAACGAAACGCAGCACGTGGCCGTTGTCGCGCGCCTGCCGCCAACGCGCCTGCAACGGCGCATCCAGCTGCTCCAGTGCCGCCAGTGCATCCTCCAGCGGCAACGCTGCCAGCGTTTCAGGCACCAGTGAATCCACCTGCACCTGCGAAGCATCCAGCGCCAGCCCGCTGCTGCGGGCCAGGATCAGCAGCTTGCGCCGCACGTCTTCGCCGGACAGGTCCAGGCGCGGATCGGGCTCGGTATAGCCGGCCGCCAACGCTTCGCGCACCGCCGCCGAGAACGGCGACTGGCCGTCGTAACGATGGAACAGCCACGCCAGCGAACCGGACAGCACACCCTCGATGGCATGGATGTGATCGCCACCGGCCACCAGCGCGCGCAGGCTGCTCAGCAGCGGCAGGCCCGCGCCGACGGTGGCGCTGTCGCCATAGCGCGCACCACTGTCGGCGCAGCTTTCGGCAATCGCCTGCGCGCGTGCGAGCTGCGCACCACGGCCCAGCTTGTTGGCGGTCACCACGTGCACGCCGCGTGCCAGCCACTGCACGTGGCGTGCGGCCACGTCTTCGCTGGCGGTGGCATCGACCACCACGTCGCCACGTTCCAGTCCTTCGGCGCTGGCCCACGGCGGCGAACTCTGGCCATCGCGCGGTGCACGCCGTGCCAGCTCCAGCGGCAACACCAGGTCACGATCGATCTCCAGCGCAGTGCGTGAATTGGCCAGCCACTGCACGCTGGGCAGTTCCAGCCCACGCGCCCGCAATACCTGATAACGCTGCACGAAGGCCGAGCCGACCGTGCCAGTGCCGAGCAGCGCCAGGCGTCCCACGCCCAGCGCAGGAATGTCAGCGGCGAGCGCGCTCATGCATCCACCACCTGTTTGCGGCGCGCGGCTGCATCGATCACGGCTTCGGCGCGCTGCAGCGCGGCACCGAGATCGGCCAGCAGGTCACGCTCGGCCTCGATGCCGACCGACAGGCGCAGCAGCCCTTCGCTGATGCCGGCGGCGGCACGTGCTTCGGCGGTCATCGCCGCATGGGTCATGGTGGCCGGATGCGCGATCAGGCTTTCGACGCCGCCCAGCGATTCGGCCAGGGTGAAACAGCGCAAGCCATCGACGAAGGCACGCACTGCGGCATGCGGATCATCGCCTTCGCAGTCGGCCAGTTCGAACGACAACATCGCGCCAAAGCCACTTTGCTGGCGTGCGGCGATGGCATGCCCGGGGTGATCGGCCAGGCCCGGGTAGTAGACCGTACCGACCGCCGGATGCTGGTCCAGCAATGCAACGATCGACGTGGTGTTCTCCTGATGCACGCGCAGGCGCGCATCCAGCGTGCGCAGGCCGCGCAGGGTCAGGAAGGCATCGAACGGCGAACCCGTCAGGCCCAGCGCGTTGCCCCACCACACCAGCTGCTCGTGCAGTGCCGGATCGCGCGCGACTACCGCGCCGCCCACCACATCGCTGTGGCCGTTGATGTACTTGGTGGTGGAATGCAGCACCAGGTCCGCACCGAACGACAGCGGTTGCTGCAGCGCCGGCGACAGGAAGGTGTTGTCGACCACCACCAGGGCACCGGCCTTGTGCGCGGCTTCGATGACGAAGCGCAGGTCGGTGATGCGCAGCAGCGGGTTGGACGGGGTTTCCACCAGCACCAGCTTCGGCTGGGTGGCCAGCGCCTGCGCCAGCGCGCGCGGATCGGTGAGGTCGGCGGTGACCAGTTCGAAGTGGCCCTTCTTTGCCAGCGCGTTGAACAGGCGCCAGCTGCCACCGTACGCATCGTGCGGCACGACCAGGGTGTCGCCCGGCTGCAGCAGTGCGTTCAGCACCAGGTTGATCGCGCCCATGCCGGTGGCGGTGACCACACCACCAACGCCGCCTTCCAGTTCGGCCAGCGCCTCACTCAGCAGGTCGCGGGTGGGGTTGCCACTGCGCGTGTAGTCGTACTGGCGCTTGTTGCCGAAGCCTTCAAAGCTGAAGTTCGACGACAGCACGATCGGCGGCGTGACCGCGCCATGCGCGGTGTCCCGATCGATGCCCGCACGGACGGCGGCAGTGGTGCGGCTACAGGACGGCTCGTTGGCGTGCAGGCTCATGCGGACTCTCCAGAAGTGCGGAAGGCGGTGGCAAGGATCGCGTCGATGCGATCGGTTTCTTTGAGGAAGGCGTCGTGGCCATAGGGCGAGCGCAGCACGCGCAGGCTGCCGCGCGGGCCCAGCCCTTCGACCAGGCCGACCAGGTCGGCCAGCGGCACCAGGCGGTCGCCCTCCACGGCCACCACCACGGTCGGTGGCAGGATCGCGGCGGGGTCGACGCGGTGCAGGTCGATCGATTCGGACAGGCGCAGGTAGGCGGTCACCGGCGTGCGCGCGACGTACTGCGCGCCGGCAGCGTCGAGATAGTCTTCGGCAGCTACGCGCACGCGGCCATTGATGACTTCCGGCGCGGCGTCGAAGCGCTCGCCGAACTCTTCCGGGGTGCGGTAGCTGAGCATGGCGAACTGCCGGGCCAGCGCCAGGCCATGATCTTCGCCGCACTGCAGCTGGCCCAGCGCCACGGCGCGGCGCTGCAACGCGCGCCAGGCGGCGGCATACGGGTGCGGACGATGCGCACCGCTGGCCAGCACCAGCTGGCGCACGCGGGCACGATGACGGATCGCGAACTGCTGGCCGACCAGCGCGCCATACGAATAGCCGATGAAGGCCTTCAGCGTGCGGATACCGAGATGGTCCAGCAGCAGGGCCAGCGCATCGGCCTGGTCGGCGGTATCGATTGGCACGTCCAGCGCACCGTCGGCGCCGATGAAGTCGAACGCCAGCACGCGCAGTTGCTGCGGATCCAGCGTGCGACCACTGCCGACCAGCTCTTCGGCCCAGCCCTTCTCGCTGAACTGTGCGTTGGAGGCCACATGGCGATGCGCGGAGATGCCGCCGGCCAGTACCACCACCGGCGCGTTGGCCGGGCCGACCCACTCGTAGCGCAGGCGCACCGGGCTGGGGCCGGCATGACGCATCGACAGCACCGCGGCGAACTCACCGCGCTCGGCATGCACACGGTCTTCGACCGGCACGCTGACGGGGACAAAGGGTTCGGGGCGAACGGCGGTACTGGCGGCGAAGCTCATGGCGGGATCCGGTTGGGGAATCGGCCATCGAGCCTTCGCGGGGCCCGCGTTCGAGATGCACGTGTGGTGCATGGTTCGAACCATCTTTCGGTGGACGCCACGGTCCCCGCAGGATTTGGCACCTACGCGGACGCTTGCGCGCCTGCGGGCTGCCCCGGCTTCAAAGGGCCTGTCCCTCTGCCGGTCTCGATGGTGAGGCCACGATGCCAGCCCTTTCCGGCACTGTCAATCCCTTCATGCGGATAAAGCGATGAATATTTTCAGGTCCACTCTGCGAGGGCTGTCCCGGTCGCCCCGTTCAGGATCGGGTACAGTCCCGGCGGTCCTCTCGCTGGAACCGCCGATGCCACGCCTGCCCCTGACCTGCCTGCTGCTGTCCCTGCTGGCGAGTGCGACGGCCAGCGCCGGCGACTGGCGCCAGGGCTGGGGACTGGTGCCTCCTCCCGCTTCTGCCGCCCGCGCAGGCGATGCCGAGGCTGCCGCACCGATGGCCCAGCTGCGCCTGCAACCGGTCGGCACGCAATGGCAGGCCCGCATCGACAACACCCTGGCCGGACCGCTGCAGATCGAGTTGCGCGCTGCACCCGGACACCCGGTCGAAGGGCTGCCGGTCCAATCGCTGATCCAGGGCGACAGCAGCCTGGTGGTCGGCCACCTGCCTGCCCCGCTCGACGGCCGCATGCTGGACCTGCGCCTGCAGTCGGTACCGGGCAATCCGGCCGCACAGGCCGAGGATGTGGCCTATCGGCTGCCGTTCGACGCGGCCCGTCCACGCGTGGACCAGGCGCCGCAGGGCCGGTTCAGCCACGACGACGAGGAAAACCGCGATGCGGTCGACTTCGCGCTGCCTGAAGGCACGTTGGTGCTGGCCGCACGCGAGGGCACGGTGATGCAGATCCAGGATGGCTTCCGTGGCAACGGCCAGGACCGCGAACGCGATGGTGGCCGCGCCAACTTCATCCGCGTGCTGCACAGCGACGGCAGCATGGCCCTGTACGGCCACCTGCAGGCTGGCGGCATGCGCGTGCGTCGCGGCCAGGCGGTGGGGGCCGGGCAGCCGATCGGCCTGTCCGGCAACAGCGGCTACAGCAGCGCGCCGCACCTGCACTTCGTGGTGCAGGTCAACCGCGGCATGGGCCTGCGCTCGGTGCCGGCACGCATCTTCGCCGAGCAGGGCCAGCTGCAGTTCGCCCGCCACGGCGAGGCCGACGGCGGCATCGGGCGCTGACCGGCCCCGGCCGGTATAATCGGGCGCTTATCTCTTTGAAAAGCGCCCCGGGCGGGCGCCACTGCCATGTCCGAAGTCGCCAACGAAGCGTCGCGTCGCCGCACCTTCGCCATCATTTCCCACCCTGACGCCGGCAAGACCACGCTGACCGAAAAGCTGCTGCTGTTCGGAGGCGCGATCCAGATGGCCGGTTCGGTCAAGGGCCGCAAGGCTGCCCGCCACGCCACCTCCGACTGGATGGCGCTGGAAAAGGAGCGCGGCATCTCCGTCACCTCCTCGGTGATGCAGTTCCCGTATGAAGGCAAGATCGTCAACCTGCTCGACACCCCCGGCCACGCCGACTTCGGCGAGGACACCTACCGCGTGCTGACCGCGGTGGACTCGGCGCTGATGGTGATCGACGTGGCCAAGGGCGTGGAAGAGCGCACCATCAAGCTGATGGAAGTCTGCCGCCTGCGCGACACCCCGATCATGACCTTCATCAACAAGCTCGACCGCGAGGGCAAGGACCCGATCGAGCTGCTGGATGAAGTGGAAACCGTGCTCGGCATCCAGTGCGCGCCGGTGACCTGGCCGATCGGCATGGGCCAGCGCCTGAAGGGCGTGGTCCACCTGCTGACCGGCGAAGTGCACCTGTACGAACCAGGCCGCAACTTCACCCGCCAGGACTCGACCATCTTCCCGTCCATCGATGCCCCCGGCCTGGCCGAGAAGATCGGTGCACAGATGCTGGCCGACCTGCGCGACGAACTGGAACTGGTGCAGGGCGCCAGCCACCCGTTCGACCTGGAGGCCTACCGCGCCGGCAAGCAGACCCCGGTGTTCTTCGGCTCGGGCGTGAACAACTTCGGCGTGCAGCCGCTGCTGGACTTCTTCGTCGAGCATGCCCCGTCGCCGCAGGCGCGTTCCACCACCGGCCGCGAGATCGCCCCGGAAGAGAACAAGCTCACCGGCTTCGTGTTCAAGATCCAGGCCAACATGGACCCGCAGCACCGTGACCGCGTGGCGTTCATGCGCGTCTGCTCGGGCCGTTTCAGCGCCGGCATGAAGACCTTCCACGTGCGCACCGGCAAGGAAATGAAGTTGGCCAACGCGCTGACCTTCATGGCCAGCGATCGTGAAATCGCCGCCGAAGCGTGGCCGGGCGATGTGATCGGCATCCACAACCACGGCACCATTTCCATCGGCGATACCTTCACCGAAGGCGAAGCGGTCACCTTCACCGGTATTCCGAACTTCGCCCCGGAACTGTTCCGTCGCGCACGCCTGCGTGATCCGCTCAAGCTCAAGCAGCTGCAGAAGGGCCTGGCCCAGCTGTCCGAGGAAGGTGCGACCCAGTTCTTCCGCCCGCTGACCAGCAACGACCTGATCCTGGGTGCGGTCGGTGTGCTGCAGTTCGACGTGGCCGCGTACCGCCTGAAGGACGAGTACGGCGTGGAAGCCACCTTCGAGCCGGTCAGCGTGACCACCGCGCGTTGGGTCCACTGCAGCAACGAAAAGAAGCTGGAAGAGTTCCGCGAGAAGAACGCACTGAACCTGGCCCTGGATGCGGCCGGACACCTGGTCTATCTCGCACCGACCCGGGTCAACCTGCAGCTGGCACAGGAACGTTCGCCGGATGTGCGCTTCTCGGCCACCCGCGAAGCGGCGCATACCGTTTCGGTGGGCTGAAGCCAAGGGGTCGGATCCCTTTCCGCAGGAAAGGGCTCTGACCCCAGCGCTGCCGGGGCTTCATCCACGCATGGAGTGGATCTACCATGGACCCGGCGCAGGCCGGCAATTCATCAACCATACGGTGACGGGCGTGCAGACGCCGCCCATCGCGGCGATGATAGGGGGGTGCGGGTCCCCCTCCCCGCGAACGATGCCTACGCCATGTCCACGACTTCCGTTGCTTCGATCCGCGAAGAAATCGCTAGCGCCCTGACCCACGGCCTCGGTGCCGTGCTCGCCCTGGGCGCCGGTGCGGTACTGATCACCCTGGCCGCCATCTACAGCGATGGCTGGCAGCTGGCCGGCGCGATCGTATTCGGCATTGCGCTTCTACTGCTGTACACCGCCTCCACCCTGTACCACGCCATCCAGCACCCGGTCGCCAAGGGCCGCCTGAAGGTGTTCGACCACTGCGCGATCTACGTATTGATCGCCGGCACCTATACCCCGTTCACCCTGATCGGCCTGCGTGGCCCTTGGGGCTGGGGCCTGTTCGCCGCGATCTGGACCCTGGCCCTGGCCGGGGTGGTGTTCAAGCTGTTCTACACCGGCCGCTTCAAGGCGCTTTCCACCGGCATCTACATCGCCATGGGCTGGCTGGTGATCGTGGCGATCAAGCCGATGCTGGCTTCGATCGACGGCTGGACGCTGGGCTGGCTGCTGGCCGGCGGCCTGTCGTACACGCTGGGCACCTATTTCTATCACCGCGAATCGATCCCCTATTCGCACGCGATCTGGCACCTGTTCGTGATCGGTGGCAGCGTCTGCCACTTCGTCGCGGTGACCATGCAGGTGCTGTAACGGCGCGGGTTGTGCACACCGCGCACATGGACGCTTCGCACCCCGTCCACGATGAAGGGGCAACCATGGCAGCGTGAATGCTGCCGCCTCCCCTGCCGCAACGCGCGCTTCCCGCTGGCGCCTCCGCAGACCTGGCCCGCGCGGCCGGCGCTGGCTCACGGTCCTGGTCTTCCTGCTGGCAGTGATTCTGGTGGTGATCGCGCTGTGGGACTGGAACTGGTTCAAGGGTCCGGTCGAGCGCGCGGTGCAGGCACGCACCGGTCGTGCACTGCACATCGGCCACTTGGATGTCGAACTCGGCCGCACCAGCACCATCCGTGCCGATGCCATCACCTTCGCCAATGCCGGCTGGGCGAAGCAGCCGAACATGGCCACCGCCGACCGCGTCGAGATCGACGTGCGGGTGTGGCCCCTGCTGCGCGGCAGCGTGCAGCTGCCGGAAGTGCGCCTGACCCGACCGGACGTGCTGCTGGAAACCGCCCCGCGCAAGGGCGAGCCCGGCAACTGGGATTTCCTGGGTGACAGCAGAGGCGGGACAAGCCCGCAACTCAAGCGCCTGCGCATCGACGACGGCCGGCTGCAGTTCCTCGACGCACTGGGCCGCACCGACATCCGCGTGGGCGTGCGCAGCGGCCAACCGAAACAGGCCGATGCCTCGCCGCCGCTGCTGGTGCAGGGCAAGGGCCACTGGCAGGGCAATCCGTTCACTCTGCAGGGCGGTACCGAATCACCGCTGGAACTGACCGACAGCGACCACCCGTTCCGCATCCACCTCGACGGCCGCGCCGGTGCCACCCACGCAGTGGCCCGCGGCACGCTCACCAACCCCTTCCAGCTGCGCGTGTTCGACCTGCAGTTCGCGCTCAGTGGCCAGGATCTGGCCGATCTCTACCCGCTGCTCGGCATCGCCATCCCGCCCTCACCGCCCTATGCGCTGGACGGCCGCCTGAAGCGCGACCACAACGTCTGGCGTTACGACGGTTTCACCGGCAAGGTCGGCGACAGCGACCTCGGTGGCAATCTGCAGTTTGAAGTGGGCGGCGCACGGCCGCGGCTGACCGCCACGCTGGAATCCAAACGGCTGGACTTCGATGATCTGGCCGGCTTCGTCGGTGCCCCGCCAAGAACCGGCGGCGGCGAAACCGCCAACGCAGAACAGAAGGCCGAGGCCGCACGGGTTGCTGCCCGTGCACGCGTGCTGCCCGACACGCCCTACAACCTCGGCAAGCTGCGCGCGATGGATGCCGACGTGCGCTGGAAGGCCCATCGCATCAACGCGCCGTCATTGCCGCTGGACGACATGGACGCGCACCTGTTGCTGGATGACGGCGTGCTGCGACTGGACCCGCTGAACTTCGGCGTGGCCGGCGGCGATATCCGCAGCACGATCCGCATGGATGCACGCCAGCCGCAGATCCGCACCGCGCTGAAGGCCAGCGTGCGCGGCGTGCAGCTGGGCCAGCTGCTCCCGGACGCGAAGCTGGCCGAGCAGGCCAAGGGCGGCATCGGCGGCGAAGTGGACCTGAGCGGCCGCGGCAACTCGATCGCCGCCATGCTCGGCAGCAGCAGTGGCAAGGTCGGCCTGGCGATGGGCCGTGGCCATGTCGGCAACCTGGTGATGGAACTGGCCGGCCTGGACATCACCGAATCACTGAAATTCCTGGTGACCGGCGACAAGCAGATCCCCCTGCGCTGCGCCTTCGCCGACTTCGGCGTGCGCGACGGCCTGATGACCAGCCAGGCACTGGCGGTGGATACCACCGACACGATCCTCATCGGCGAAGGCACGGTCAGCCTGCGCGACGAGACCCTGGACCTGCTGCTGAAACCGCGCCCCAAGGACAAGAGCATCCTGGTTCTGCGCTCTCCGCTGCATATCAGCGGCACGTTCAAGGATCCGTCGTTCCGCCCGGACTTCAAGGCATTGGGTATTCGTGGCGCCGTGGCCCTGGCGCTGGGCAGCATCGCGCCGCCGGCGGCGTTGCTGGCGACGATCGAACTGGGGCCGGGCAAGGATGCCGACTGCGGGGGGCAGTATGCGAAGTAGGTTTACAGCGTTGTTCGCGGCGCCTCTTTTCCCGCGCGTAGAGCCGGAGCAAGGCGACAGGCAGGACCGTTGGCGCCATGGATGGCGCCATCGAGCCTACAGGGACGTACTTGCGGCATGTCCTGCCCAGCCGCACCCTCCGCCTCCCAACGTATCAGGAAGGCGCTGCTGTGGCTTTGGCTGTGGCTCTGGCTTCGAAAAGCGGGCCGGCGGGCCGCAGGCCCGCCAGCGACACCCTCACCCGGCAACGATGTACTGCTGCAGCTGATCCAGCTCGCGCCGCTGCGCATCGATCACCGATTTCACCAGGTCACCGATGGAGATCACCCCCAGCACCTGCGCGCCCTCCACCACCGGCAGGTGGCGGATGCGGTAGTCGGTCACCAGTTGCAGGCAGTGCTCTACCTGTTCGCCCGGCGAGACCGTCACCACCTTCGCCGTCATGATCTCAGCCACCTCCGTATCCCGCGACGAACGATCACGCAGCACGATCTTGCGCGCGTAATCGCGCTCCGAAAGGATCCCGACCAGCCGCGGGCCGTCCATCACCAGCACCGCACCGATGCCCTTTTCCGCCATCAACCGGATCGCATCGATCACCGCCGCATCCGGCGCGACCGCATGTACTTCAGGAGACTTGCCGTCCAACAGTTGCCGTACCGTGGTCATCTGCCTGCCCTCCGAGGGTGGGTTGCAGGGCCGAGTCTGCCACGGTGGATGCTAGCCACGCGTCAACCAGGTACAACGGGCGCTGCTTGGATTCCTCGTACAGCCGTCCCAGGTACTCACCGATCAGGCCCAGGGCGATCAACTGCACCCCGCCCAGGAACAGGATCACCGCCATCATCGTCGGCCAACCCGCCACCCGGTCACCGTACAGGGCCGCCTTGGCGATCACCCATACACCGAATACGAAAGCAACCGCCGCCGTGGCCAGGCCCATGTAGGTCGCCGCCCGCAGGGGAACGGTCGAGAACCCGGTGATACCTTCCAGCGCGAAGTTCCACAGCCGCCAAAGGCTGAACTTGCTGGAGCCGGCCACGCGCGCGTGGCGGTGGTAGGGCACGGCAATCCGCTTGAATCCGACCCAGCTGAAAAGACCCTTCATGAAGCGATGGCGTTCACGCATCTCGCGCAGCGCGCTCAGCGCGCGCGGCGACAGCAGGCGGAAGTCACCGGTATCGGCAGGGATCGGCGTGCGTGACAGGCGACCGATCACCCGGTAGAACGCCGCCGCCGTGGCGCGCTTGATCCAGGCCTCGCCGTCGCGGGCCATGCGCGTGCCATAGATGTTGTCATGCCCTTCGCGCCAGCGCGCAACGAACTGCGGCACCAGTTCCGGCGGGTCCTGGCCATCGGCGTCCAGGATCATCGCTGCGCCTTCGCGCACCAGATCCAGGCCGGCAGTCAGCGCAGCCTCCTTGCCGAAATTGCGCGACAGCTTCAACGCCGATACGCGCGCGTCGCCCTGCGCCAATCCTGCGATCACCTGCCAGGTCCCGTCGTGGCTGCCATCGTCCACATACAGGATGTGGCCATCGATGTCGGGCATACCATCGAGCACCGCGCACAGCCGTGGATGCAGCAGCGGCAGTGCCAGGGCCTCGTTGTAGGCAGCGATGACAAAAGTGAGCCGTTCGCGGTTCATGCCCGGATTGTACGTTGCCGGCGCGCACACGACCCGCCGCCTGCCGATCGCAGCGCGCCCGCCTCCCTCAGTCCTCCGACAGATAGGACGCGCCGCCCAGCTGTCGTGCCTGGCGCTGGATCCATGCCGCGCGCCGCTGCACGTACGGCCCTGGCTTGGCCGCGTTGTAGCGTCGCGGTGCCGGCAACACCGCCGCCAACCGCGCACTCTCGGCCGGACTCAACCGGGCCGCGTCCTTGCCCCAGAACGTCTGTGCCGCTGCCTGCGCGCCATAGACGCCATCGCCGAACTCGGCGATGTTGGCGTACATCTCCAGGATGCGTTCCTTCGGCCACAGTGCTTCGATCAGCACCGTGTACCAGACTTCCAGGCCTTTGCGGATCCAGCTGCGGCCCTGCCAGAGGAACAGGTTCTTGGCGACCTGCTGGCTGATCGTGCTGGCCCCCCGCAGGCGCCCGCCCTTGGCGTTGTGGTCGCGGGCCTTCTCGATGGCCTGCAGATCGAAGCCGTTGTGGTCGGGGAAGCGCTGGTCTTCGGCCGCCACCAGCGAGATCGGCAGGCTGGGCGCCATCTGGTCCAGATCGCGCCACTGGTAGTGCAGGCGATAGGACCAGTCGGCCTCGCCCAATGCCTCGCCATAGCGCCACAGCATGACCGTGGATACCGGCGGGTCGATGAACCGCAACACCAATACCTGCAGGCAGCTGAAAGCGGCCAGCAGCAGCGGCAGCCAGAGCAGCCGTTTCCAGCGCCAGCGCCTGCGGCGCGGGACTTCCGCGATGGCCTCCACCTTGTGCTGCTCTCCCCCTGCCCCCATTACTGGTGCATCCTTCTTCTATCTGGTTGTCGGCGCATTATCCGGCAACCGCCCTCGTTTACGCGCGATGTGAGCCGATGACCGCCAACCCCGATTCCCTGATCCGCTTCCTGCTTCCCGACGCTGGCGTCCGTGGCGTCCACGTGCGCCTGCAGGCCACCTGGCAGGAGATCCTGTCCCACGCCGAGTACCCGGATACCGCCGCCGAACTGCTCGGCGAGGCCTGCGTGGCCTCGGCGCTGTTCACCGGCCACACCAAGATCGATGGCCGCCTCTCGATCCAGCTGCGCAGCAGCACCGCCCTGCGCACCCTGTTCGCCGAGTGCACCGCCGCCGGTACCCTGCGCGGCATTGCCCAGCTCAGCGAGGGCGCCGATGCGCCGCGCGACCTGTCCAGCCTGGGTGATGACGCCCTGCTCGCGATCACCATCGAGAACCCGGGCCTGGACCCGCGCGAGCCGCAGCGCTACCAGAGCCTGGTCGCGCTGACCGCACCGGAGCTGGACGAGGCCTTCGAGGATTACTTCCGCCAGTCCGAGCAGCTGCCGACCCGCCTGCTGCTGGCCGCCGACCGCAATGGTGCCGCCGGCCTGCTGCTGCAGAAGCTGCCAGGTGACGAGGGCGACGAGGACGGCTGGGCACGTGCCAGCGCCCTGTTCGAGACCCTGGGCAAGGCCGAGCTGCTGGCGACCCCGGCCGAGCAGCTGCTGCACCGCCTGTTCCACGAAGAGAAGCCGGAACTGATGGGCGACAAGCCGCTGTCCTTCGCCTGCTCCTGTTCCCGCGAGCGGGTCGCATCGATGCTGCAGTCGCTGGGCGAGGACGAGGCCCGTGCCGCGGCCGTGGACACCGGCGCGGTCGAGGTCCGTTGCGAATTCTGCGGGCGGGAGTATCACTTTCCTTTGACGGAGTTCGGCATACTGTTCCACGGTGCCGAGGGGACTGTACCGGCGCCTGAACGGCTTCAGTAAACGGCTTGTCTTGCATCTGGGGGGATCAAGGCTTGTTAAGAATTCATAAACACCCTAGGATCAAGTTCCCGTCTCTACGGGAACTTCCGTTGTCCGTCCCTGTCTGAACTGGTCCGATGCGTACCTTCCTGCGTCTACCGCTGGCCCTGCTGATCGCCCTTGGCGCGATCACGGGCGTGCACGCGCAGAGCAAGGACACCCGGACCGTGCTGCCGGTGTGGAACAAGGGCAGCGGCAAGGTCGAGGCCCTGCTGTACCTGGAGCCCACGGGTGAACAGGCCGCCGGCGCCCGCTGGCACTTCGGCCGCAACTCGCTGGATGCGGCCTTCGGCCTGTCCTCCGGCGATTCACTGGGCCTGCTCTGCAACAGCAGCAGCGGGACCAGCATGAGCGGCCTGGCCAGTCACTGCATGCTGGCCAGCCTGGGTGACGACGACGACCTCAACAGCCGCCGCTTCACCGGCACCGCCGCGCTGAACCGCGGCAACAGCCGCCTCGGCATCACCGCGGGCACCGGCCGTGAAACGCTGCCGGCGTGGCTGTCCGGCCCGAACAAGACACCTTCGCTGCGCGCCGAGCAGAACGACCTGACCGTATTCGCGCAGAAGAACATCGGCCGCGAGGGTTTTGTCTCGATTGCCGGTACCTACGCCAAGGCCCGCCTGGTACCGCTGGCCGACGCCGCGCCGTCCATCGTCGACCGCTGGGACAGCAAGAGCCTGAGCATCGGCGCCGGCTACGGCAACTTCACCGGCAGCATCATCGGCCGCGTGATCGACGTACCGGGCAAGCCCGGCAAGTGGGAAGGCCTGGGCATCGGCCTGACCTGGCGTACCCCGTGGTCCGGCCAGCTTACCGTGGGCGCCGAAAACGTGATCAGCCGTGGCAAGAATCCGTTCTCCCCGCGCAATGAAAGCAACGACGACGGCACCGTGCCGTACGTGCGTTACGAACAGGATCTCTGATCCCACTACGCGGTCTTCCTGCAGTGACTCCTCCCGGGCGCCGAAAGGCGCCCGTTGCGTATGCGCGATCGTGATACACGCCAAGCGCTTTTCGACGAATTGGATACCGTGCAATTCATGTCGACATACTGCGATACACACCAATGGAAACTTTTTTCATCACTTTGCGCTAACAAACGAGACAGGGTGATCGCACATGTAATTCAAGCCATTGATTTTGTGCATTAATTTTCATTTTTACCAAAATCACAGACTTGATTAACGCAGCTTTAATTCTTGGCGAACGCCCGCTACTATCGGTTCAGCCCTCGCGATTTGGGAGCGCTTTTCGCTCCCCCGCCGGGCATTAACCCAGCCAAGATTTCTTGGAGAGAGAGAGCCAATGAATTTCCAGTCCAACAAGCTGCGCGATGCCGTTCTGGTCGCGCTCGTTGCCGGTGTGGCGTCCACTGCCACCGCCCAGGCCCAGGAAGCGACCAACCTTGACCGCATCTCGGTTACCGGTTCGCGCATCAAGAGCACCGACATCGAAACCTCGCAGCCGGTCCTGAGCCTGACCCGCGCCGATATCGAAAAGCAGGGCGTGACTTCGGTCGCCGACATCCTGCAGCGCGTTGCCGCCAACGGTGCCGCCCTGAACCGTACGTTCAACAACGGTGGTGATGGTTCGGCCGGCATCAGCCTGCGCAACCTCGGTTCTGCGCGCACCCTGGTGCTGGTCAACGGCCGCCGCTGGACCACCGGCCTGGATGGCAGCGTCGATCTGAACACCATCCCGACCGCGATGATCGAGCGCATCGACATCCTGAAGGACGGTGCATCGACCATCTACGGTTCGGACGCGATCGCCGGCGTGGTGAACATCATCACCAAGCAGAACTTCGATGGCGCGGAAGCCAACTTCTACAAGGGCCAGTACAGCGCTGGTGACGGCGAACGCGAAGCGGCCGACTTCACCATCGGCACCACCACCGACCGTGCGTCGGTGATGCTGGGTGTCTCCTACGTGAAGGAAGACAAGGTCATGGCTGGCGATCGCAAGATCTCCGCCGGTGGCCCGCCGTTCTTCGACGGCCAGAGCAGCACCGGCATGCCGGGTTCCTACCTGCGCAATGACGAGCGCTATGTCCAGATCAACGGCGTGGAAACGCCGTTCAACGCCAACGTCCACGGCTACAACACCGCACCGGACAACTACCTGCTGACCCCGCAGGAGCGCACCTCGCTGTTCGCATCGGGCTCGTACAACATCACCGACAACGTCACCTTCCGCACCGAGGCGATGTACAACGAGCGCAAGTCCGAGCAGCTGCTGGCCGCCATGCCCGTCACTGGCATGCGCCTGAGCAAGGACAGCATGTACAACCCGACCGGTGAAGACCTGACCGGCGTCAACCGTCGCTTCAACGAGAGCGGCGGCCGTTCGTTCAACCAGAACGTCAAGAACTGGCACTTCTACGGTGGTTTCGAAGGCTTCTTCGAATTCGCCGATCGCAACTTCGACTGGGACGTCGGCTACCGCTACGACAAGACTGACCAGAACGACCTGACCTATGGCCTGTTCAACCTGGCCAACCTGCGCAACGCCTATGGTCCGTCCGAGCTTCGTGGTGGCGTGCCGGTGTGCGTTACCGCTCCGGGTGGCGACATCATCCAGGGTTGCGTGCCGGTCAATGCGCTGGGTCCGGAAGGCTCGATCAGCCAGGGTGCCATCGACTACACCTCGTTCACCGCCCACGACTCCTCCAACCTGGTGTCCAAGGGCTACTACGCCAACATCTCCGGTGAAATCGCCCAGCTGCCGGCAGGTGCCCTGGCGTTCGCCGCGGGCTACGAGTACCGCAAGGAATCCGGCCAGTTCGATCCGGACGCCTTCATTGCTGCGGGCCTGAGCACCGGCAACGGCGCCAAGCCGACCAAGGGCAGCTATGACCTGGACGAGTTCTTCCTGGAACTGTCGATCCCGGTGCTGGCTGACCTGCCGGGCGCCAAGCTGCTCGACTTCAGCGCGGCAACCCGCTACTCGAAGTACAGCAACTTCGGCAACACCACCAACAACAAGTTCGGCTTCCGCTGGAAGCCGATCGACGACCTGATGATCCGCGGTAACTACTCGGAAGGCTTCCGCGCGCCGAGCATCAGCAACCTGTTCGCAGGTGACGGCGACTCGTTCGAAACCTACGCTGACCCGTGCGCGGCCGCCAATGGCCCGACCGGTGCAGTGCTGGCGCAGTGTATTGCCCAGGGTGTTCCGGCTGGCTTCGTGCAGCCCAATACCCGCGACGATGACGGCGTGCCGCAGTCCGGTGCCGCCCAGACCGCCGAACCGTTCACCTGGAAGTCCAACCCGAACCTGAAGCCGGAAACCTCGACCAGCAAGACGCTGGGCCTGGTGTGGAGCCCGAGCTTCGTGACCGGCCTGAACGTCACCCTGGACTGGTGGCAGATCAAGATCGAGGACGCCATCACCCGTCCGGCGATCCAGGACATCATGAACTACTGCTACGGCGGCTCGCCGGCTGAGCAGGCAGCCTACTGCGGCCTGATCACCCGTGACCCGACCTACGGCACTGCCGCCGAGCGCTACACCATCACCAACGTCAACATGCCGCTGCAGAACCTGGCATCGTACAAGGTGGAAGGTTGGGATCTGGGCATCCTGTACCGCCTGCCGGAAACCTCGATCGGCCAGTTCACCGTCACCCTCGACAGCACCTATCTGAGCAAGTGGGAAACCAAGGCCACGGAAGACTCGCAGGTCGAAGGTCGCCAGGGACGTTACCTCGACCAGGATCCGTACTGGCGCATCCGTTCCAACCTGTACGTCGACTGGTCCTATGGTGATTTCGGCGTCAACTACGGCCTGCGTTACAAGTCGGGGATGACCGAGTCGTGCCTGCTGGGTGGTTCGCTGCGCAACTACTGCTCGGATCCCGAGAACCGCGAAAACCACATGGGCGCCACGACCTACCACGACGTCCAGTTCCGCTACAACACGCCGTGGAAGGGCACCATCATGGTCGGCCTGAACAACGTGTGGGACAAGAACCCGCCGGTCTCGTACTCGACCTCGTACAACATGTTCGACCCGCAGTACGACCTGCCGGGCCGCTACATGTACATGCAGTACAAGCAGAAGTTCTGATCGATCCACTGATCAGCTGATGCAGCAACGGCCCCGCAAGGGGCCGTTGTTTTTTGTGTGTTCCAGGTTGCGGCAGCACCAACGGAAAAGGCCGCGGCATTGCCGCGGCCTTTCTGCACTCAACGCAGCAACAACGCTCAACCGTTCGGAATCAGCGTCTCGATGAGATGCTCGACATAGGCTTCGAAATCCTCGCGCGCCTGCTTGGGCTGCTGCAACTGCAGGGACAGCTGCAGGAAGCCGACATAGGCGGCGTAGGCCAAGCGCGCGCGATGCCGTGCATCGGTCGAGCTGAGCCCTGCCTGGCGGAACGAGGCGATCAGATAGTCGAGGCGGCGCTGCGACACGCGGTCGATCACCGGCCGCACCATCGGATGGTCCAATGCCTTCAGCAGCTCGCTGTAGATGATGTGCGGCTGCACTTCATGCGCCACCATCTGGAACAGCTGGCGCAGGCGCACGCGCGGGTCCGGTACGTCTTCCAGGCTGCCGAACACCTGTTCCTGTTCGAACAGTTCCCAGCGTTCCAGCGCGGCCTGCAGCAAGGCGTCACGCGAGGGGAAATGCCAATAGAAACTGCCCTTGGTCACGCCGAGTCGCCGCGCCAGCGGTTCCACCGCAACGGCGCCTACGCCTTGTTCAGCAATCAGGTCGAGGGCCGCCTGGGCCCAGTCTTCGGCACTCAGGCGGCTGTTGCGGCCGGCGCGCGGTTCGCCGGCGGAAGCGTCAGGTTGATTCATGGGCTGATTTAACCATACGCCGGGGTTCGTTGCAGTACGCCGTTGCGGGCGAAACCGTTAAAGGCCTCTCCTGCAGGCCTGTCGCACTGCACCATACGATGCAGTATTGACTTCCCTCACAGGCGATCCATACTAGCAAGTATGGTTACGTCCCCTACTCCCGCTGCGTTCCATGACCTGCGCCTGGAGGCGGCCCATGGCGCCCGCCTCGCCGCCACTGCCAGCGACCACGGTCGTCGTGGCCGGGTGCTGTTCGCGCACGGCTTCGGCCAGACCCGTCATGCCTGGAATGCCACCGCGCGTGCCCTGTCTGCAGCCGGCCTGCAGACCTTGGCTTATGACGCACGCGGCCACGGCGATTCGGACTGGAATGCCGCCGACCTGCCCTACCACGGCGAACAGTTCGCCGATGACCTGATCGTGCTGGCCGGCGAGCAGCCGCGCCCGCCGGTGCTGGTCGCAGCCTCGATGGGCGGCCTGTTCGGCCTGCTGGCCGAATCGCGCTGGCCGGGCCTGTTCTCGGCGATGGTGCTGGTCGACATCACCCCGCGTTGGGATACCGCCGGTGTTGAACGCATCCTGGCCTTCATGACCGCCCATCCCGACGGCTTCGCCTCGCTCACCCAGGCCGCCGACGTGATCTCGGCCTACATGCCGCACCGCCCGCGCAAATCCGAGCAGTCGCTGCGTGCGCTGCTGCGCGAGGACGGCCATGGCCGCTGGCGCTGGCACTGGGATCCGCGCCTGGTGGCCGAACTGGCCCGCGACAGCGAGCAGCACCAGGATGCACTGGCCGAGGCCGCACGGCAGGTGAAGTGCCCGCTGCTGCTGGTCAGCGGCGGCCGCAGCGACCTGGTCACGCCGCAGACCGTGGCCGAATTCCTGGCGTTGGCGCCGCACGCGCGCCATGTACAGCTGCCGCAGGCCACGCACATGGTCGCCGGCGATGACAACGACGCCTTTACCGCTACTGTGTTGGACTATCTGGACGTGTTGCCCGCAGCAGACGCTGCGGCTTCGTCCGCCACAAACGAGCACGTCACCGGAGCACGCTCATGAGCATCGTTCTTCCCTTCCTCGCCCTGCTGCTGGCAGGCGCGTTCGTCGCCTACCACCGCATGCGGCTGGTTACCTGGACGCTGATCAGCATAGCCCTGTTGGCCGCCTGCTGGTTCATTCCGTACGTCAACCAGACCGCCACGATCGTCGCGGCCGCCGTGCTGGCCGTCATCGCCGTGCCGCTGCTGCTGCCGTTCATCCGCAAGCCGCTGCTGACCGGCCCGATGATGAAGGTGTTCCGCAAGGTGCTGCCGCCTCTGTCGCAGACCGAGCGCATTGCGCTGGAAACCGGTTCGGTCGGTTTCGAGGGCGAACTGTTCACCGGTGATCCGGACTGGAACATCCTGCTCAATTACCCGAAGCCGCAGCTGACCGCCGAAGAGCAGGCCTTCCTCGATGGCCCGGTGGAAGAGCTGTGCACCATGGTCAACGACTGGGAAATCACCCACGTCCATGCCGACCTGCCGCCGGAGCTGTGGGCCTTCATCAAGAAGAACAAGTTCTTCGGCATGATCATCCCCAAGGAATACGGCGGCCTGGGCTTCTCCGCACTGGCCCACCACAAGGTGATCCAGAAGCTGGCCTCGGTGTCTTCGGTGGTCAGCTCCACCGTCGGCGTGCCGAACTCGCTGGGCCCGGGTGAACTGCTGGTGCATTACGGCACCCAAGAACAGAAGGACCAGTACCTGCCGCGCCTGGCCGATGGTCGCGAGGTGCCCTGCTTCGGCCTGACCGGTCCGTTCGCCGGTTCCGACGCCACCTCCATTCCGGACTACGGCATCGTCTGCAAGGGCGAGTGGAACGGCGAGCAGGTGCTCGGCGTCAAGCTGACCTTCGACA
This sequence comes from Stenotrophomonas sp. 115C5, assembly GCF_056861055.1. Classification (NCBI taxonomy): domain Bacteria; kingdom Pseudomonadati; phylum Pseudomonadota; class Gammaproteobacteria; order Lysobacterales; family Lysobacteraceae; genus Stenotrophomonas; species Stenotrophomonas sp. 115C5. The sequence continues at coordinate 35,389 of NZ_JBSPUQ010000011.1, read as the reverse complement.
AGCGCTACATCACCCTGGCCCCGGTCGCATCGCTGATCGGCCTGGCCTTCCGCATGTACGACCCGGATGGCCTGATCGGCGATACCCGCGACATCGGCATCACCCTGGGCCTGCTGCCGCGCGACACCGCCGGTGTTGAAATCGGCCGTCGCCACTTCCCGCTGAACTCGACGTTCCAGAACGGTCCGATCCGTGGCAAGGACGTGTTCATTCCGCTGACCCAGCTGATCGGTGGCGCAGCCATGGCCGGCAAGGGCTGGAACATGCTCAACGAGTGCCTGGCCGTGGGCCGCTCGATCACGCTGCCGTCCACCGCCAGCGGCGGCGCCAAGGCCGGTGCTGCGGTGACCGGTGCCTATGCACGCATCCGCAAGCAGTTCGGCCTGTCGGTCGGCCGCTTCGAGGGCGTGGAAGAAGCGCTGGCCCGCATCGGCGGCAAGGCCTACAAGATCAGCGCGCTGTCGCAGGCCACCGCCGCGGCGGTTGATCGTGGTGACGTGCCGTCGGTGCCGTCCGCCATTGCCAAGTACCACTGCACCAACATGAGCCGTGAAGTGATCTCGGACATGATGGACGTGATCGGCGGCAAGGGCATCATCCTGGGCCCGCGCAACTTCGCCGGTCGTAGCTGGCAGGCTGCACCGATCGCGATCACCGTGGAAGGCGCCAACATCATGACCCGCAGCCTGCTGATCTTCGGCCAGGGTGCGATCCTCTGCCACCCGTGGGTGCTGAAGGAAATGAAGGCCGCGCAGGATCCGGACACCCGTGCCGGCCTGCAGGACTTCGACCGCAGCCTGTTCGGCCACATCCGCTTCGGCCTCTCCAATGCCGTGCGTTCGTTCTGGTTCGGCCTGACCGGCGCGCGCTTCGGTGCCGCCCCGGGCGACGCCTATACCCGCCGCTACTTCCGCAAGCTGGACCGTTACTCGGCCAACCTGGCGCTGATGGCCGACATCTCGATGATGACCCTCGGCGGCAAGCTGAAGTTCAAGGAATCGCTGTCCGGCCGCCTGGGTGATGTGCTGAGCCACGTCTACATGACCAGCGCCATGCTCAAGCGCTACCACGACGAAGGCGCACCGCAGGCCGACCAGCCGCTGCTGGCCTGGGCCTTCCATGACAGCGTGCACAAGATCGAGGAATCGCTGTCGGCCGCGCTCCGCAACTTCCCGATCCGTCCGATCGGCTGGCTGATGTGGGCGCTGATCTTCCCGCTGGGCCGTCGTGCCGAGGCCCCGGGCGACCGCCTGAGCCGTCGCGTCGCCGCCCTGCTGATGGCCCCTAACGAAGCCCGTGACCGCCTCGCCAGCGGCGTGTTCCTGACCCCGTGCGAGAACAACCCGGGCGGCCGCATCAACAGCTACCTGAGCAAGGCGATCATGGCCGAGCCGGTGGAGCGCAAGTTCCTCAAGGCGCTGAAGAGCAAGGGCATCGAAGCGCTGGACTTCAAGAGCCAGCTGGACGAGGCCGTGGCCGAAGGCGTGATCACCCAGGACGAGCGCAGCCTGCTGGAAGAACTGCGTACGCTGACCCTGGACACCATCACCGTGGACGACTTCGACACCCACGAACTGCGCGCGGCCAGCTACTACGACCGCCAGCACAAGGACCCGCATTCGCAGGCGGCCTGATCGCCCGCGACACGCGTTGCCTCGACGGCGGGCCTCGGCCCGCCGTCGTTCTATCCGCCGACCGGAAACCGCTCATGTCCACGCCCCTGCTTTCGCTCTACCACCGCCTGCAGCGCTGGCCCGCCGGCACCTGGCTGTTCTCGCGCGCGGTCTGCTTCAAGGCGCCCTACTTCGCCAGCATCGCACCGCGCATCACCCGCCTGGAACACGGCCGCTGCGAAGGCACGCTGGCCGATCGCCGCAAGGTGCGCAACCACATCGGCACGGTGCATGCGATCGCGATGTGCAACCTGGCGGAGCTGACCGCCGGGCTGATGGTCGACGCCAGCCTGCCGGCAGACATGCGCTGGATCCCCAAGGGCATGGACGTGAAATACCAGGCCAAGGCCTTGGGCACGTTGAAGGCCGTGGCGACGCCAGTGTTGTCCATCGTCAGTGCTGCGGACGGCTATGACCTGCCGGTGAAGGTCAGCGTGACCGATGCGGCAGGGACCGAGGTGTTCCATGCGACCATCGCGATGTGGGTATCGCCACGTCCTCCGCGCACAGGCTGATCAACCATGACGACCCCTGAACTGCTGGTGCGCCTGGCAGGCATTCACAGCTTGGGGTTTGCCGCCTTCCATCTGGCGTTCTGGCGGCTGTTCGGCTGGAAACGCGAGCTCGCCCAGCTCGGCACGGCCAATCGCGCGATCATGCAGATCCTGAATCTGCGCGTGATCTATGTGTTCCTGGGAATGGGGCTGATCGCGCTGATCTTTGCCCCGGACCTGGTCGACACTCGTCTGGGGGTGGTCCTGCTGGGCTTCATGGCGGTGTTCTGGGTGGGCCGCACGCTTGAACAATTCGTCTTCCTGCGTATCAACGACTGGCGCGTACACCTGCTGACGGGCCTGTTCGTGCTGGGTGCGGCGCTGCATGCCGTGCCAATGTGGCTGGGCTTCATGCGCGCCATCAGCCGCTGAGCGATGGCGCTTGCCAGCACGCGCCCACTTCAGAGCACTCGCAACACCAGTGCCAGGATCGCCGGTACGGCCTGGATCATGAATATGCGCGGGCTTACGCTCCATGCGCCATAGGCCCCCGCCACCACCACGCAGCCCAACGAGAACGTCACCAGCACCGGTTGCGCCATCACCAGCCCCACCAGGATGCCTGCCGCCAGGAAGCCGTTGTACAGGCCCTGGTTGGCCGCCAGCACGCGCGTGGTCTCCGCCTTCTCCGGCGTGTTGCGGAACGTCTTCAAGCCCAGCGGACGGGTCCACAGGAACATCTCCAGCACCAGGAAGTACAGGTGCAGTACCGCGACCAGCACGGTCAGCAGCAGCGCGATCAGCGACATCGTTTCTCTCCTCGAAATGACTGGACGGGATCAGCGGTCGCGCGGCAGCTTTTTTTCTTCGCGCAGCACACCGAATGCGGCGGCGGTCATGCACGCGGCAACCACCACGCCACCGATGAACACCACATGTGAACCAAACAGCGACAAGCCCTTGTGCACCCACGCAAAGCTCAGGTCCGCGCCGCGGTACACCACTGTATCGATGGCCGCGCCGGCCTTGTAACGCCACTGCCGGTCCACGCGGGTATAGATGGTTTCTCGTGCGGGCTTGGCCAATGCGAACTCGCTGGCGCGGGTCATCACCTGCACCACGGCCACCATCAACGGCATGGGTGAAGCGGCAAGCACCGAGAAGCCGATCAGGATCGCAAAGCCAGGGATCAACAGGGCCGGCGCGATGCCGTGGCGCGACAGCAGCCAGCGGGTCAGGCCCAGCTGCATCAGCAGCGCCAGTGCGTTCACTGCCAGGTCGATGCGCGAGAAGAACGCGGTGGCGGCGCCTGCATCATTGAATGAGGCACGCACGATAGTGGCCTGCTGGTTGTACAGAAGGGTGCCAATGCCCACACCGAACAGCACCATGATCGCCAGCCAACGCAGCAGGGGTTCGCGAACGATCAGCTTGAGGCCGTCGAGCACACTACCGCCCATCGGTTTTTCTCCCGACACCAGCCGCTGCTCACGCTCGCGCAGCACCGCCCAGTGCCGCAAGCGCCAGATGCAGAACAGGCAGACCATCAGGAATCCGGTGGATACCAGCATCAGGTTGGCAATACCCACCCGCTGCACCAGCACACTGGTGATGAACGGCCCGAGGAAGGCACCGATGGTGCCGGCCGCGCCGATGTATCCGTAGAAGGCACGCGCCTGCGCGTTTGAAAAGACGTCGGCCATGAAGCTCCAGAACACCGCCACGGCGAACAGGTTGAAAACGCTGATCCAGAAGAAGAAGGCCATGCCGCGCCCCGGCACGTTGCTATCGAACAACGCATAGAAAACCAGCAGAGTGACGATGAAGAACCCATACACCGCCGGCAGGAACACCCGCCGCGGGAAGCGGCTGACCAGCCAGCCGTACACCGGCTGCAGTACCAGCATGATCACGAACACGCAGGAGAACAGGAACTGCAGGACGAAGTCCTTCAGCCCGATGCCATGGCTGGCAAACCAGGCGATCAGCATCGGCGGGAACACGGTCTCCAGGTCAGCCGAGGCAGCCATCGCCTCACGCACCGGGCGCAGCACGTAGTAGCCACTGAGCAGGCAGAAGAAGTACAGGAACGACCACCACAGCGCCGGCGACTCACGCAGTGCCACCGTCAGCCCACGCAGCGGCCCCTTGCCCTTCACCGCGCTCACGCGGCGTCCCTCGCCAGAAGACGGCGGTTGGACAGCGGCATGGCAGGCTCCGGGGGCGGTGAAGCGCGTACGTTAGCCAATGCACTGCAACATCGCCAGCAGCCACCACGCAGAAGGCTGCAACGCAGTGTCACGGCCCCACCCATACGACACGTTCCGATACATGCATTCTGGGCGTCAAAATTCCAACTTTTTCAACGAGATGCGCATTCATCTTCGCTTTGTTTGTGCACAAGGGAAAAGCGGCGCTAGAATCGCAATCAGCAGTCGCGCACGGGTCTCCACGATGAAAAAGAACAGCCTGCGTCGTCCGATCCGTTCGGCGGCCACCGGTTTGCTGGGCATGTTGATGCCCGTTGCCTTGTCCACCACCGCGCAGACCCCGCCGCCATTGCCGCCGATGCCGGCCAACATCGAATCCGCCGCCACCGCCGTCGCCCACACGCAGCCCGCCGCCTACCGCACCGGCCTGGTGCCGCAGGTGCAGCTGCCGGCGGCCGGCTTCAACGTGGCCAATATCGAATCGATGGCGCAGCAGCTTACCTATGGCGAGCGCGTGCCGGGCATGGCGGTGGCCATCGTGCAGGGCGGGCGTGTGCTCAGCGCGCGTGGCTATGGCGTCACCGACGTCAACAACCCGCTGCCGGTCGATGCCCACACCGTGTTCCGCCTGGCCTCGCTGTCCAAGGCCTTCGCCGGCACCATGGCCGGCCTGCTGGTCAACGACGGCACGCTGCGCTGGGACAGCAAGGTCACCGACTATGTGCCGGGCTTCCGCCTGAACTCGCCGGAAGCGACCGATCGCCTGACCGTGGCCGACGTGCTCAGCCATCGCGTCGGCCTGCCCTACAACGCCTACGACCGCGACATCGAAGGCAACGCCGAGTACTACTCGCTGACCCAGAAGCTGGCCAACACCAGCCTGAAGTGCCTGCCGGGCGACTGCTACGCCTACCAGAACGTGGCCTTCAGCCTGATCGGCGACGTCGTCTACGCGGCCTCCGGCAGCTTCTACGAGCAGTCGGTCGAGCGCCGCATCTTCAAGCCGCTGGGCATGAACGATGCCAGCCTCGGCCTGGCCGGCATCCAGGCCAGCTCGCGCTGGGCGCGTCCGCACGTGCGCAGCCGCAATGGCTGGGTGTCGCTGACACCGAAGCCGACCTACTACCGCGTCGCCCCGGCTGCCGGCGTCAACGCCAGCGCCAGCGACATGGCGCAATGGCTGCTCGCCCACACCGGCCACCGCCCGGACGTGCTGCCGGCACCGCTGCTGGCCACCCTGCATTCGAGCCTGATCAGCACCCCCGGCGAGATGCGTTCGGGCTGGCGCCGCGAGCGCCTGCACTCGGCCGGCTACGCCCTGGGCTGGCGCACCTTCGACTACGCCGGCCACGACGTGGTGTTCCATGCCGGTGCCGTGCAGGGCTATCGCGGCCTGGTCGCGCTGGTGCCGGAACGCGATCTGGGCATCGCCATCATGTGGAATGGCGAAAGCAGCCTGCCCAGCGGCCTGCTGCCGACCGTGCTCGATTCCGCGCTCGGCCTGCCTGCGCAGCGCTGGCTGGATGTGGACACCGACTTCGGCAGCGACAACCTGATGGCCGAAGGCGCAAGCCCGGCGCAGCAGGACAAGCGCAAGGGCAAGGGTGCCTCGAGCAACCGCGCGGTGGCGTCGCCGCGCTGACCAGGCGGGCTCGACCGTAAACATGAAGGGCGGCCTGAGGGCTGCCCTTTTTGTTGTTGTGTAGAGCCGAGCCGTGCTCGGCTGAGCGGAATTCTGGCGCGAGGCAGCCGAGCATGGGCTCGGCTCTACAGCTCCGCAGCGCTAATGCGCGAAGTAGTGCATGCCGCCATCCACCGGAATCACCGCGCCGGTGATGTAGCCGGCCAGCGGCGAAGCCAGGAAGGCCACCAGCGGCGCCACTTCGTCCGGCTCACCGAAGCGCCCGATCGGAATGTTGCGTGCAATGAACGCGCGCCGGCTTTCCTCGGTGGGATGCAGGCGGTCCAGGATCTGCGGGCTGTTGATGCGCCCCGGTGCAATCGCATTCACCGTAATGCCCTGCCCGGCCACCTCCGACGACAACCCCTTGCTCCACAGATGAAGCGCCGCCTTCGCTGCGGTGGCGGCATTCACCGAACGTGGCTCCATCGAACCGCTGAAATTGATCACCCGCCCCCATCCCTGCGCCCGCATCGCTGGCAGCAGTGCCTGGGTCAGCCGTCGTGCGGCGGAGAAGTTCAGGGCGATCGCTTCCTCCCAGACCTCGTCATCGGCATCAACCGTGGTCGGCCGGGAGCCCCCTGCGGCATTGACCAGGATGTCCACGTGCTGCAATGCCTCCCGGGATGCCTCCGCGATGGACCGGACGTCGCCGGCGACGGTGACATCGCCGACCACGATGACCGGTGCCGCGCCGCCTTCGGTTTCGATCCGCGCTGCCAGCGCCTGCAGGGGGTCGCGCTGCCGCGACGTGATGGCGACGCGCACGCCCTGGGCAGCCAGCTGCCTGGCGACGGCGGCACCGATGCCGCTGGCCGCGCCCGTCACCAATGCGGTACGGCCTGCAAGATTCAAGTCCATGGTGTTCTCCTGTCCACGTGGCCGGCCAATCCAGCCCTTGCACGACATGCTGTTTGATCACCCCTGATTGATAAACTCCGCGCAGGTTTCAGCATTCAACACCCGGAGTGTCAGATGAACCTGCTGGAAAGCATGCAGGTCTACGTGCTGATCGTGGACAAGGGCAGCCTCAGTGCAGCGGCGGCGGCGATGGATATCTCCGCGACGATGGCCGGCAAGCACCTGCGTGCATTGGAAGCACGGTTGGGCATGCAGTTGTTGAGCCGTACCACCCGGCGCCAGCATATGACGCCCTTCGGCGAGGACTACTACATCCGCTGCCGGGAGATCCTGCGCCTGGTGGAAGAAACCGACGCGCAGGCGCAGCACCAGCAACTGGCACCGGCGGGTACGCTGCGCATCAGTGCGCCGGTGATCTTCGGCACGCATGCGTTGGTACCGGCACTGGCCGAGTACATGGCGCGCCATCCGGAGGTCCGGGTCGAAGCCACGCTGACCGACCGCGTGGTCGACCTCGTCGAGGAGGGTTTCGAAGCAGCGCTGCGCATCGGCACGCTGGCCGACAGCAGCATGCTGGTGGCGCGTGCGCTGGCACCGTATCGCTTGATGATGTGCGCATCGCCCGGATACCTCGCCCGGCACGGTACGCCCTCCGACCTGCAGGCGCTTGCCCGGCACCAATGCCTGTCCTTCGAACCCAGCGCACTGGCGCAGTGGCTGCAGGCCGATGCTGGCGGGCTTGAGCGTGTGCCCGACGGCCGGCTGCAGATCAACAACGGCGAAGCGCTGCGCACGGCGGCGCTGCATGGGCTGGGCATCGTGCTGCAGTCGGCACTGCTGCTGGCTGCCGACGTCGACGCCGGACGCCTGGTGCAGCTGTTCCCGGAGCATGGCCAGACCGGTCGGCCGATGCACGTGGTCTACGCCCACGATCGCTACCACTCGACCCGCCTGCGCAGCTTCCTGGACTTCCTGGTGGAGCGCTTTCCACCGGCGCCGCACCGCTAGCGTCGACCGTCAGAAAAGCCGTCGGGCATGGCCTGACGCTACAAACCGCTCCATAAAAAAACCCCCTCCCCGCTGGGCAGCCAGGGAAGGGGGTTTCAGGATGCGGCTATCGGGAAGTACTTAGATCAGCGGCGCCGGGGTTGCCGGCAGAGCGACCGGAGCGGCCTTCTTCTTGCGGGCGGCCGGCTTGCGCTTGGCAACCTTCTTCGCTGCCTTCTTCGGGGCAGCCTTCTTGGTGGCCTTCTTCGCGGTCTTCTTTACTGCCTTCTTGGCGGTCTTCTTGACGGCCTTCTTGGCAGTCGCCTTCTTCGCGACCTTCTTGGCCGGCTTGCGGGCCGTTGCCTTCTTGGCAGTCTTCTTGGTGGCCTTCTTGGCTACCTTCTTGACGGCCTTCTTGGCGGCCTTCTTGGCGGTCTTCTTGACGGCCTTCTTGGCAGTGGACTTCTTGGCTACCTTCTTCGCCGCCTTCTTCACTGCCTTCTTCGCAGTGGTCTTCTTGGCGACCTTCTTCGCAGCCTTCTTCACTGCCTTCTTGGCGGTCGCCTTCTTCGCGACCTTCTTCACTGCCTTCTTGGCAGCAGCCTTCTTCGCGACCTTCTTCACCGCTTTCTTGGCGGCGGGCTTCTTCTTCGCAGCTTTCTTGGTTGCCATGGGATGGCTCCTCGTCAGTGATAGGGAGTTGAAACGCCCAGTTGGATCAAACCCGCGGATGCTGCGTGCGGGGACCGCCGGCGCGTCAGGCGCGCCGTTACGGATGCGGCAATGCCCGCCTCGATCGGCGGAGCGGACATCGGAACGGGAGTTGCCTTGCATTTCTCCGGGGGAAGCGGGGCCATGTCCACCGTCATCAGGGTCGCGGTGGTCTTGAAGGGGCTGCTTCGCATCGGACGATTGATTCTGCGCACTCGGTTGGGCAGGCAAGGTCTGCTGAGGCGAAACCTAATCACGGTTTTTTTTACTGTCAACAACCCCCGCGAAAAATTTTCACATCCGCGCCATCCCGGACGCCGCCCGCGCCACCGCCGTGCGCGCCCTGCTACGACCATTGAAGCGGCGCGCACGCGCGTCGCATGCGACGACGCCGATGCGCTCTCTGAACAAAAAACACTTGAAATAAGCACTCTGCGCAGATAGGCACATGTTCTGGACAACAGCGCACGTGCATCGCCGATGGTCACCGGCACCGTCGCCAACGCCAGCACAACGGGGCCGCAACGGGGGGCGAAAAGTTTTCACATCTGATCGCTTCGGCGCAGGGCGGAAACGCGGATTTGCGCAAAACTGCGCACGCCGATCGGCACCGTTCGTCTGTCGGCTGATGCCACGCCGAGGGTGCAGAGCGAACCCGCCGTCATGAGTCCGACGCACTCGCCAAAACAAAAACGGCCACCCGAAGGTGGCCGTTCCAGAACCCGGAAGTGACGACTCAGTGGTCGTCGTTTTCCAGGGCTTCGGCATACGCGTCCGGATCCAGCAGTTCGTTGAGCTCTTCGGCGTTGGTCAGTTCGACCACGAACATCCAGCCTTCGCCGTAGGCATCTTCATTGATGGTTTCCGGCTTGTCGGACAGCGCCGAGTTGACCTCGACGACCTTGCCGCTGATCGGGCTGTAGACGTCCGAGGCGGCCTTCACCGACTCGACAACAGCGATCTGCTCGCCAGCCTTTGCGTCGGCGCCGACTTCCGGCAGTTCGACGTAGACCAGGTCACCCAGCAGGCCCTGGGCGTGGTCGGAAATACCGACGGTGACACGGCCATTGCCTTCGACACGGGCCCACTCATGGGACTTGAGGAACTTGAGGTCGCCGGGGATCTCGCTCATGGGACTGCTCCAGAGATATGCAGGGGTGGAAAAAACGGGGCTAGTGTAACCAACCGGCCGCCACTGCTGTCAGTGACGATCGGCAGTTTCGGATCAGGCGTCGGCGAGCACGCCGGGCTGGGCCTGGCCTTCGCGCACGAACGGGAACTTGACCACGCGTACCGGTACCTGCCGGCCGCGGATGTCGACGGTGACCTCGCCGAGTTCACCGGCCGGTACGCGGGCGAAGGCGATGCCCTTGGCCAGGGTCGGCGAGAAGGTGCCGGACAGGATCTCGCCCTGGCCGCCCGCGGTGGTCACCGCCTGGCCGTGGCGCAGCACGCCCTTCTCGTCCATCACCAGGCCGATCATCTGGCGTGCGGTGCCGGCGGCCTTCTGCGCTTCCAGCACGTCGCGGCCGATGAAGTCGCGGCCTTCGTCCAGCGACACGGTCCAGGCCAGCGCCGCTTCGTACGGGCTGATCTCTTCGTCCATGTCCTGGCCGTACAGGTTCATGCCGGCTTCCAGGCGCAGCGTGTCGCGTGCGCCGAGGCCGGCCGGCTTCACGCCCGCCGCCAGCAGGCGGTTCCAGAACGCGACCACGGCGTCCTGCGGCAGCAGGATCTCGAAACCGTCTTCGCCGGTGTAACCGGTACGGGCGACGAACAGTTCGACGCCGTCATCGGACTGCACCTGCAGGGCGGCGAAACGGCCCAGCTTGGTCAGCGCCTGACGGTCCGCATCACGCGCCAGGCCGATCACGATGTCGCGCGCCTGCGGTCCCTGCACGGCCAGGATGGCCAGGTCCGGGCGCTGCTCGACGGTGACGCCGAACGGCGCAGCCTGCTCGCGCAGCCAGGCCAGGTCCTTCTCGCGGGTGGAGGCATTGACCACCATGCGGAAGAAATCGTCGCCCAGGTAGTAGACGATCAGGTCGTCGATGACGCCGCCGCGCGGGTTCAGCATGCACGAGTACAGCGCCTTGCCGGTCACCTTCAGCTTGTCGACCGAGTTGGCCAGCAGGCGGCGCAGGAACGGCTTGACCTGGTCACCGCGCAGGTCGACCACCGTCATGTGGCTGACGTCGAACACACCGGACTCGCGACGCACCAGGTGGTGCTCGTCCAGCTGCGAGCCGTAGTGGATGGGCATGTCCCAACCCCCGAAATCGACCATCTTGGCGCCAAGGGCGCGGTGGGTATCGTTGAGCAGCGTCTTCTGGGTCATGACCGGGTCCGGCAGCAGAGGAAACAAGAATCCCCATTATCCCAGATCGGTCGCCCGCAGGCGTGCCGCAGCGCAGCGCCGGCGCTGTAGAGCCGAGCCCATGCCCGGCTGCTCTTCGTGTGGGAGCCGAGCGTGGGCTCGGCTCTACAGGGGGCGGCCTGCGTCCTCGACCACCAGCACCGTGCCCTGCACGCTGCGCACCCGCACCCACGTACCCGCAGGCAGCTCCGGACCGCTCACCTGCCAGGACGCATCGTCAATGCTGACCCGTCCCTGGCCACCGACGATGCCCTGCTGCAGTACCACCTCCCGGCCGACCAGCTGCTCGGCGCGGCGGTTGAGCAATGGCGCATCGCTGGGCCGTGCCCGCGGCCGCCCCCAGCGCCGGTAGCACTGGATCGAGACCACACTCAGCAGGACGAAAGCGATCACCTGCCACAACAGCGGAATGTCGCTGAACACCGCAACCAGTACGAACACCGCCGCCGCGCCAATGCCGATCCACAGCATGAACGCACCCGGCGCCAGCGCTTCGGCCGCGAACAGCAGCAGCGCCAACGCGCCCCAACCGACGACTTCCCAACGCATGTCAGCCTCCGAGCGGCGGCGGCCGCTTGCCGGCGGCCTTGTTGTCCTGGCTGGCCAGCGCCTGCTTCGCCAGTTCGGCCACGCCCGCGATCGAACCGATCACGCCACTGGCCTCCATCGGCATCAGCACCAGCTTCTGGTTCGGCGAACTGGCCAGTTCCTTGAACGCTTCCACGTACTTCTGCGCAACAAAGTAGTTGATCGCCTGCACGTCACCCTCGGCAATCGCCGCCGACACCACCTTGGTCGCCATCGCTTCGGCCTCGGCCAGGCGCTCGCGCGCCTCGGCATCGCGGAATGCAGCTTCGCGACGGCCTTCGGCCTCCAGCACGGTGGCCTGCTTTTCGCCATCGGCGCGCAGGATCTCCGACTGGCGTGAACCCTCTGCCTCGAGGATCTGCGCGCGCTTTTCGCGCTCGGCCTTCATCTGCCGCGCCATCGCGTCCAGCAGATCGCGCGGCGGCTGGATGTCGCGGATCTCGATGCGGTTGACCTTCACGCCCCAGGGATTGGTGGCATGGTCGACCACGCTCAGCAGCTGGGCATTGATCACCTCGCGCTGGCTGAGCGATTCGTCCAGGTCCATCGAACCGATCACGGTACGGATGTTGGTCTGCACCAGGGCGATCATCGCCACTTCCAGGTTGGCCACCTCATAGGCGGCTTTGGCGGCATCCAGGACCTGGAAGAACACCACACCGTCCACGCGCACGGCGGCGTTGTCCTTGGTGATCACTTCCTGGCTGGGCACATCCAGCACCTGCTCCATCATGTTCACCTTGCGCCCCACCCCGTACACGATCGGGATCAGGAAATGCAGGCCGGGGGTCATGGTGTGCGTGTAGCGCCCGAAGCGCTCGACGGTCCACTCGTAGCCCTGGGGCACCATCCGTACCGCCTTGAACAGGATCACCACGGCCACGAAGGCCAGTACCACGGTAAAGAACATGGTCGGGAACATCTTGCTTTCCTTATCGATGACGTCCAGGCCCCAGCATAGCGCGTGAAGGCCGCATTCACAGCGGCGCTACCAGGGCACGCGCCCGCGCAGGATGTCGGCGAACATCACCCAGTCGCCCATGAACGAGTACAGCGGGTGCTGGAAGGTGGCCGGGCGGTTCTTCTCGAAAAAGAAATGGCCGACCCAGGCGCAGCTGTAACCGCAGAACAGGGCGGCCAGCAGCAGCATCGGTTGCCCACGCAGGATCGCTGCCGCGACCAGCAGCAGTACGCCGCAGCTGCCGATGAAGTGCAGCCGGCGCGATACCGGGTGGCGGTGCTCGCTGAGATAGAACGGATAGAACTCGCGGAAGCTGGCGAAGCGGGACATGCGCATGCTCCGGGGGCCGTGGTCAGGCCCATCATGCGCCTTTCGGGGGGCGCTGCGCTGCCTTGCAGCACCGAACCATGCTCGGCTTGCGCGTGCCAGCGCGGTCGGAAAGAAGAGCAGCCGAGCGTGGGCTCGGCTCTACAGAACCGCCTTGCCCGGACCTACACCGATGAGGTGCGCGGCCCGAACATGATCACCGCCATGCCGGCCAGGCACAGCGCGGCGCCGAACAGGTCCCAGCGGCTGGGACGGATGCCATCGACCAGCCACAGCCAGAACAGCGCGGTGCCGATGTAGACGCCACCGTAGGCGGCATAGACCCGACCACTGGCGGTCGGATGCAGGGTCAACAGCCAGGCGAACAGGGCCAGGCTGGCGGCCGCCGGCAGCAGCAGCCAGATGCTGCCGCCCTTGCGCAGCCACAACCACGGCAGGTAGCAGCCGACGATCTCGGCAAGCGCCGTCAGCAGGAACAGGCCGAGTGTCTTCACGCCTTCTCCGCCGCCTTGGCGTGCTGCCAGAGCGCTTCCTGCGCCTCCAGGTCCATCGCAGCCAGCGCCCCACCCTGCGCATCGGCCTGCGCTTCCATCGCACGGAAGCGACGTTCGAACTTGTGGTTGGCCCCGCGCAGCGCCGCACCCAGATCGATATCGGCGTGGCGCGCCAGGTTGGCGCAGACGAACAGCAGGTCGCCCAGTTCTTCCTGCAGCCGCGCCTTGTTGCCGGCGATATCGCCGCGCTCGAACTCCTCGCGCAGCTCCTGCAGTTCCTCGGCCGCCTTGTCCAGCACCGGCAACGGGCCCGGCCAGTCGAAGCCGACCTTGGCCGCGCGCGACTGCAGCTTCACTGCCCGCTGCCATTCCGGCAGGCCGCGCGAGATGCCAGCCAGCGCGGAGGTGTCCTGCTCGCCCTTGGCGGCGCGCTCGGCGCGCTTGATCGCCTCCCAGTTGCGCATCACCCCGTCGGCATCATCGACGCTGACCTCGGCGAACACGTGCGGGTGGCGGCGCTGCATCTTGTCGCTGATCGCGCGGGCCACGTCTGCGAAGGCGAAGCTGCCCTGCTCTTCGGCCATGCGCGCATGGAACACCACCTGCAGCAACAGGTCGCCCAGCTCGTCGCACAGGTCGTCGAGGTCGCCGCGGTCGATCGCATCGGCCACCTCGTAGGCTTCCTCGATGGTGTACGGCGCGATGGTCGCGAAGTTCTGTTCCAGGTCCCACGGGCAGCCGCCCTGCGGGTCGCGCAGGCGCGCCATGATCGCCAGCAGGCGCTCCAGTTCGTTGCTGGCTGCACTACCGGCGGTGGGGGTGTCATGCGCGCTCATGCGGCCTCCAGGGTCAATCGGACAACCAGTCGCGCCACGGCAGGCTGGTATCACCAAGGGCAATGAAATCGCCGTTCAACAGGGTTTCGCGGCGGTTGTAACGGAACGGCTTGCCGGTCGCGGCCGACAGTACCGCACCACCGGCGGCGTGCAGAACGCACTGGCCGGCGGCGGTATCCCATTCGGAGGTCGGACCCAGCCGCGGATAGACATCCAGGCCACCTTCGGCGATCCGGCAGAATTTCAGCGACGAGCCCTGCGCGATGGTCTCGATGCGGCCCATCCTCGCCAGCAGCGCCTCGGTCTCCGCTGAGCGGTGCGAACGGCTGGCGGCAACGCGCAACGGTGCGATGGCCGGTGTACGGGTGCGCAGCACGGTATCGTGCAGGCCCTGCCGGCGATAGGCCAACTCGCCGCGCATGGCATGCCAGACGATGCCGGTGACCGGGGCCAGCACCACGCCGAAAGCCGGTGCGCCCTGGTAGATCAACGCGATGTTGACGCTGAACTCGCCGTTGCGCTTGACGAACTCGCGGGTGCCGTCGAGCGGGTCGACCAGCCAGTAGGCCCCCCAGTGGCGGCGCTGCTCCCAGCCCACCTGCGCCGATTCCTCGGACAGGATCGGCAGGTCCGGGGTCAGCTGCTGCAGGCCCTGTTCAATGACCTGGTTGGCCGCCAGGTCGGCACCGGTGACCGGGCTGTTGTCGTCCTTGATCTGCACGTCGAAGCCATCGGCATAGACCTGCATGATGGCCTGTCCGGCTTCCTGGGCGATGGCGATGGCGGTCTCGCGCAGGTCCGTGGTCAGTTTGATCATCGCAATCCCTGCAGCCACTGGCGGGCGATGAACAGCGCCGCCAGCGAGCGTCCCTCGGAGAAGTCCTCACGCAGCATCAGCTGGTCCAGCTCGGCCAGCTTCCACGGGACAACTTCCAGTTCTTCCGGCTCGTCGCCGGCCAGCTTTTCCGGGTACAGGTCGCGCGCCACCACCAGCCACGACTGGTGGCTCATATAGGTCGGGGCAAGGGTCATTGCGCGCAGCACGTCGACCCGGCGCGCACCGTAACCGGCCTCTTCCTTCAGTTCGCGGTCCGCAGCCTGCTCGGGAGTCTCGCCGGCATCGATCCGGCCCTTGACCAGGCCCAGTTCGTAGCGGTGCATGCCTGCGGCGTATTCACGTACCAGCAGCACGGTCTCGTCGTCGAGCATCGGCACCACCACCACCGCACCATGGCCACGGCTGACCAGGCGCTCGAAGCGGCGGCGTTCGCCGTTGGAGAACTCCAGGTCCAGGTGCTGGCGCTGGAAGGGACCGTTCTCCTCATCGGTGATCCGATGGATGATCGGCAAGCGACGGCCAGCACGGTCATCGTTCATGCGGAATCTCCGCGGCGGCCGGCGCCTGCGCCGGGGCCGATAGAATGTGCAGGCAGCAACATGTTCATGAGCCCGAAATGCTAGCAGACCCAACCCCCTCCCCGCTGGCCCACCATTGGCGGCAGCGCGACCTGCAGGTGCTGTGGCACCCCTGCACGCAGATGCGCGAGCATCCGCACACCCTGCCGCTGGTGCCGATCGCCCGTGGCGAAGGTGCCTGGCTGATCGACCACGATGGCAACCGCTATCTGGATGCGGTCAGCAGCTGGTGGACCAACCTGTTCGGCCATGCCGAGCCGCGCATCGGCGGCGCCATCGCGGCGCAGGCCACGCAGCTGGAACAGGTGATGCTGGCCGGCTTCGGCCATGAACCGGCGATCACCCTGGCTGAACGCCTGCTGGCCCTGGCCCCGCACCAGCCTGGCCGCGAACCGCTGGCCAAGGTGTTCTACGCCGACAACGGTTCGGCCGGCGTGGAAGTGGCCCTGAAGATGGCCTTCCAGTATTTCCAGAACCGTGGGGAATCGCGGCGCACGCGTTTCATCGCACTGGAGAACGGCTACCACGGCGAAACCCTGGGCGCGCTGGCGCTGGGTGACATCCCGCTGTATCGCCGTGTCTACGCGCCGCTGCTGGCCGAGGGGCTGTTCGCGCCCTCGCCCGACGCTTACCTGGCCGAGCCCGGCCAGAGTGCAGCAGATCGCGCACGCCAGGCCGCCGATGGCCTGGCCACCCTGTTCGACCAGCATCCGGGCGAGATCTGCGCGATGATCCTGGAACCGCGCCTGCAGTGTGCCGGCGGCATGCGCATGCACGATCCGGTGTACCTGCAGCGCGTGCGCGAACTGTGTGATGCGCATGGCGCGTTCATGATCGCCGACGAGATCGCCACCGGCTTCGGCCGCACCGGCACCCTGTTCGCCTGCGAACAGGCCGGGGTGATGCCGGACCTGATGTGCCTGTCCAAGGGCCTGACCGGCGGCTTCCTGCCGCTGGCCGCGGTGCTGGCCACGCAGGCGCTGTACGACGCCTTCCTTGACGACTCGCGCGAGCGCGCGTTCCTGCACTCGCACAGCTACACCGGCAACCCGCTGGCCTGCGCGGCCGCGCTGGCGACGCTGGACATCTTCCGCGACGACGATGTGATCGCCCGCAACCGCAGCATCGCTTCCGTGATGGGTACGCTGGCGGCACCGTTCAACGACCATCCGCACGTGGCCGACGTGCGCCAGGCCGGCATGGTGGTGGCCTTCGAGCTGTCGCGCGACGGTAACAAGCGCACGCCGTTCGACCCGGCCATGCGGCTGGGCCTGCACGCCTACAAGGCCGCCTTGAAGCGCGGCGTGGTGCTGCGCCCGCTGGGCGACGTGCTGTACTGGATGCCACCCTACTGCGTGGACGACGAACAACTGGAGCTGCTGGCACATACCACGCTGGCGGCGATTGACGAGGCGATTGCATGCGCGTGACCCGCTGCCCCATCGACCTGGCGCTGCACAGCGGCCAGACCGTGACCCTGCCGGAAGAGGCCGCCAACCACCTGGTGCGGGTGATGCGCCTGCGCGAAGGCGATACCTGCGTGCTGTTCAACGGCGATGGCAACGACTACAGCGCGACGCTGACCGTGGCCGGCAAACGCGAGGTGCAGGTACGCATCGACGCCGTGCAGGCCATCAACAATGAATCGCCGCTGGCAATCACCCTGTTGCAGGGCATCGCGCGCGGCGAGAAGATGGACCTGATCCTGCAGAAGGCCACCGAACTGGGCGTGGCGGCGATCATTCCGGTCAACGCCGAGCGCACTGAGGTGAAGCTTGATGCAGCTCGGGCGGAGAAGCGCGTGGCGCACTGGAACAACGTGGTGACCTCGGCCTGCGGCCAGTCCGGGCGCGCGCGCATTCCGCAGGTGGGCTCGCCGTTGTCCCTGGCGCAGGCCGCGGCGGTACTGCCGGCCGATACGCTGCGGCTGACGCTGGACCCGCTCGGTGCCCATCGCCTGTCGACGCTGGACGCTGCACCTGCAGCGGGAATCGTGATTGCAATCGGTCCGGAAGGGGGGTGGTCGCCGCGTGACCGGGATCAGCTGACGGCTGCAGGCTTCCAGGGCCTGCAGCTGGGCCCGCGCATCCTGCGTACCGAGACCGCCGGGCTGGCCGCGATCGCGGCACTGCAGGCGCGGTTGGGCGATCTGGGATAAGGCTGATTCGTTGTAGTGCCGGCCGCTGGCCGGCATCCACGGGATCATGAGGTTGCCGGCCAGCGGCCGGCACTACCGCGACGAGCGCGTCCAGGGCAGCAGCCGAGCGTAGGCTCGGCTCTACAGGGCCCGCGCCAGATTGCAGTTTCCTTGTAGAGCCGAGCCATGCTCGGCTCGGTGCCGGTCGGCAGCCGGCACTACCGTTTGGTGGATCAGGCCGCCAGTGAATCCAGGGCGGCTTCCAGTGCGTCCAGGTTCGGCAACAGCGCGCTCTGCTCACCCAGCAGCACGCGCATGTGCACGATCTGCGGCAGGGTTTCTTCTGAGGCGTCGGCCAGCAGGCCGTCGCGCGGCACCGAGATCAGCTGCGGGAAATTCTGCGTCAGCAGCGCATAGTAGGGGCGCTGTGCGTTGCCGCTCAGGGCCTTCAGCACCACCACTTTGTTGTGGTCGGCCACCGCCTCTTCGCCCAGCCCCGAAAGGCGTGCGAACGACACCAGCGGCACCTGCCAGCCGTGCCAGCCGATTTCGCCAACCAGCCAGCGTGGCGCATCGGAGACCGGCTGCACCGGCACGCGCGACATCATTTCGGCCACGGTGGCATTGGGCAGCAGCACGCGCTCGTTGCCGGCCTGGATCAGGACGCCGCGGATTTCGTCATTGCTGGCATAGCTCATGGTGCCTCTCCGTTATCGTCTTCCGAGCCCCAGCGCGAGGCGATGGCCTGCGCCAGTTCCTGTGGCTCACCCGCCACCATGCCAGCGGCGACCACCGCCGTGGCTGCGGCAGGGTCATAGCAGCCCTCGCCGACCTGCCCGGCCACCCAGGCGCCGGCGGCGGCCAGATCCAACGCCGGACCAACATGCGCAAGATCGGCACCGCTGAGCAGGACCAGCGCAGTGTGGTCAGCAGGCAGCGCGGCAATCGAAATACCCTGCGCGTCGCTGACGAAATGCAGACCGTCACTGGCTGCCTGCACGCCAATGTCATCGGCCAGCACGTGCACTTCACCGGGTGTTGCACGCTGGCCGGCTTCGGCCAGCTGCACCGGCAACGGCGACACGCGTGCCATCTGCTTGACCAGGTTGCCGTAGCGCCCGCCATCCAGGCGCATGTGCACCAGGACCGGCACGCTCAGCGAAGACGGCAGCGCGCCGAGCAGGCGACGCAACGCGTCCGGGCCACCGATGCCGGCCAGCACCAGCAGCGATCCGGCGCGTGCGCCCACGGGCGCTGCGGCATCCAGATCGACCAGGCTCAGATGACCGGTATCGAAGGAAGGCAGCGGTGCCTCCACTGCAGCGTGGTGCGGAGCGGCGGCCGGGGCATCGGCCCCATCCTCGACCAGCGACCAGGCGGTGTGGTCGAAGGAGACCGGCGGCAGGGGCGGTGCTGCGTGTGCGGTCTCTGCCAGCGACGGCAGTGCGGAGGTCTCCAGCGGCTCAGGCACGACCGGCTGCAACGCCGCCAGTGCCTGTTCCAGCGCGATCGGTTCGTGCAGCTGCGCGGGCGGAGAGTACAGGCTGTCAGCGGGGACCTCGTCGGCCCAGCTCAATGCCTGGTCCAGGTGCGGCTGCAGCGCTTCTTCCTGTGGCGCCGGCGGCGGTGCCGGGTGGCCCGGCTCCAGCTGCAGGCCGGGTTCTTCTTCGGCCCCGGGCGGCAACACCTGCTGGTGGCCATGCAGCTTGGCGGCCAGATGACGGCCCCAGCGCTGAGCCTCCCAACCATCACGACGTGCGGCCAGCTCGGCCTCGTCGAAGACCAGGGTCAGGCCCGGTGCGGACAGCACCGCTTCCAGGCGCTCCAATGCATCTTCGATGGCGGCTTCCAGCGCGATCACCACGAACTGCGGGCGCGCCTCCTGCAGGATCCGCACGTCCAGCGTATTGGGATCATCTTCCAGCACCAGCTGCACATCGGCGTGCGACAACGCCTCGCGCAGGCGCTCACGCGCCGCGCCGGGACGGGCCAGCAGGGCAACGGCCGGAGCCGTTTGGGTTTCACTCACGGACACGGGCGATCCCCAGCAGGTCGTACACGTTACGCATCAGGTCCAGTTCCTGGTACGGCTTGCCCAGGTAGCGCTGGACACCGATCTCGAAGGCGCGCTGGCGGTGCTTGTCACCACTGCGCGAAGTGATCATCACGATCGGCACGTCCCTGTAGCGCGGGTCGGCACGCATCGCGGTGGCGAGCTCGTAACCATCCATGCGCGGCATCTCGATATCCAGCAGCATCAGGTCGGGCACGCGCTCTTCCAGGCGCTCCAGCGCCTCCACGCCGTCGCGGGCAACGCTGACCTCGAAATTGTGGCGTTCGAGAATGCGGCCGGTGACCTTGCGCATGGTCAGCGAGTCGTCCACCACCATCACCAGCGGCACCTGGCGCTCCTGGCGCGGTGCGTTGGCCAGCACCGGCAGCGTCGGGTTGGCGAGGAAGCGGCGCACCAGCGGCGCCACGTCCAGGATCACCACCACGCGGCCATCGCCGGTGATGGTCGCGCCGTAGATGCCCGGCACCGATGCGATCTGCAGGCCGACCGGCTTGACCACGATTTCGCGGTTGCCCAGCACCTGGTCGATCGCCACGGCAGCACGCAGGTCGCCGGCGCGGACCAGCAGCAGCGGCACCTGGTCCTGGCCATCGGCACGCGCCGGGGCCTGCCCGACCAGGCTGCCAAGGTCGTACAGCGGATAGTCTTCGCCGCTGTAGCGGTAGCTGCTGTCGGCGGCTTCGAAGCGCTCGCGCGACAGGCGGCCGATACCACTGACCGAGGCCACCGGCACGGCGAAGGTGGTTTCGCCGATCTGCACGAACACCGCCTGGGTGACGGCCAGCGTCTGCGGCAGGCGCAAGGTGAAGCGCACGCCCTGGCCACGCACCGACTGGATGTCGACCGAGCCACCGAGCTGGCGCACTTCGTTGCGCACCACGTCCATGCCCACGCCGCGACCGGCCAGCTGGCTGACCCGGTCGGCGGTGGTGAAGCCGGAGGCGAAGATCAGGTTGTCCAGCTCCTGCTCGTTCGGCTGCGCATCGGCGGCCAGCAGGCCGCGGTCGATGGCGCGGCGGCGGATCGCTTCGCGGTCCAGGCCAGCGCCGTCGTCGGCCACTTCCAGCACGATTTCCGAGCCTTCGCGGTGCAGGCGGATGGCGATCTCGCCCTCCTCCGGTTTGCCGGCGGCGCGGCGCTGTTCCGGCGCTTCCAGGCCATGGGCCACGGAGTTGCGCAGCATGTGTTCCAGCGGCGCGACCATGCGGTCGAGGACGTTGCGGTCCAGTTCGCCGTGGGTACCTTCCAGGGTCAGGTGGACCTGCTTGCCGGTATCCATGCCGGACTGGCGGACCACGCGGCGCAGGCGCGGCACCAGGCCGTCGAACGGCACCATGCGCGCGCGCATCAGGCCATCCTGCAGTTCGGAGCTGACGCGCGACTGCTGCTGCAGCAGCGAATCGTACTGGCGCGACAGGTCGTCAAGCACGCCCTGCAGGCCACCCAGGTCGGCCGCGGACTCGTTCAGCGCACGACTGAGCTGCTGCAGGGTGGAGAAGCGGTCCAGTTCCAGCGGATCGAATTTCTGGTCGGCCTGGTCCTGTTCGCGCTGGTAGCGGGCGACGATCTGCGCCTCGGTTTCCAGGTCGAGTCGGCGCAGCTGGTCGCGCAGTCGCGCATTGGTGCGCTCCAGTTCGCCCATGGCACCACGGAAGGCACCCAGCTGCTGTTCAAGCCGCGAGCGGTAGATCGCCACTTCACCGGCATGGTTGACCAGGCGGTCGAGCAGGTCGGCGCGCACGCGCACCTGCTCCTGCTGCGGACGCGCCAGCGGATCTTCATCGACCACGCCTTCTGCCGGCAGCGGTGCCGACAACGGCGCATCGAGCAGCGCCGGAGCCGGGCTGGCGACCGGTGCCGAGGCGGTTTCTGCGACGCTCGCCACGTTGGCCGCTGCTGTCGCCGCGATATCGGTGGTGGTACGCACTTCGAACGCATCGACCAGGTCCCGCGCCGGTTCTACCGCGCGATGATCACCGGTGCGGGTCAGCAGCTGGTGCAGGCGATCGAAGCCACGCTCCAGCAGCTGCACATCGCGGCGCTCGATCTCGGTGCGGCCGGCGGCGACGGCTTCCAGCAGCGATTCGATGCTGTGGCCGAGATCGCCGATGGCGTTGATGCCGGCCATGCGCGCGCCACCCTTGAGGGTGTGCAGGTCACGCTGCAGGCCGGCCAGCACCTCGCGATCCTGCGGTGCATCGCGCAGTTCGCTGATCAGGCCATCACAGTGGTCGAGCAGGTCCTTGCCTTCATCGACAAAGATATCGACCAGCTCGCGGTCGTACACGCTGAAGTCAAGTGCGTCGGCGCCGTCTTCGGCATCGGCCGCATCAGGCGCCTGCTCGAGGTGCGGCGCACGGGGCGTGACGTCGGCCTCTGCAATCTCAGCATCGGCATCGGCATCGACCATGCCCTGGCCCGGCGCCTCTTCCATCTCGAAGAAGCGCACCGCAGCAGCGCTGCCCTGCGGGGCCTCCGCGGTGATCTCCTCAATCACCGTCGCCGGGGACGGCTGATCGGCGCTCTCTCCTTCACCGACCGCCGCCTCCCCGCCGACGTCCGCATCCTCGGCAAAGGCATCTGCCTCGCCCGGCGCGAGTTCGCTGGCCTGGAGGCCGATCACGGGCCATTGCCCGTCGTCGTCCAGGGTCTGCTCTTCCTCGATCACGTGCAGGCCGGCCTCGAGCGCGGCTGCCAGCGTGACCGGTTCTGCAAAACCCGGCACAGCCATTTCATCCTGCAGGCTCGACAGCTCGCTGTCGAGTGGCAGTGCAGCAGCGTCGTCAATGACGCGGTCATCGCCACGGCCCGAATCAAAGGACAGCGACGTATTCAGGTCGATCGCGTCAACTTCCGCAGACACCGGCAGCTCTTCCGCGTCACGGTCATCCACCGGCAGCGCACTGGCGTCGAGGTACGGCGACAGATCGTCGGCCATGGTCAGATCAGCGTCGTCGACCGTCACGATCATGGGCACGGCATCTGCTTCGGCCACTTCGACAGCAGGCGCACTCTCGACCGGCTGGATCGATTCAATCGCGCCGGTGTCCGCCACGGCAGGTTCAGCTTCGCCTGGCACCGACGGCCAGCCGGCGTCGAAGTAACGCGAAAGATCATCGCTGGCGGTCAGCTCGCCCACGTCCAGGCCGCTGTCGGCCGCGACATCCAGCGGCTGCGGCTCGGCTGCAGCTGGAACCGGTTCCAGCGCATCTTCGGCAAGCAGCTGCGGCTCGGCAATGAGATCGGGCGCCGCATCGAAAGCGGACGGCATGCCGGTTTCGTCCAGCGCGTCCAGCCCAGACAGCGGCGCTTCGGCTTCGGATGCCTGCTCGACATCAGCCGCCAGCTCGACGCCCTCCTCATCCTCGTCTTCCAGCGCGAACAGCGGCCAGCGTGCTTCCGGCAGCTCGCCGGCCAATGCCTGCAGCCGCTGCACCAACGCGCCCTGCGGAACAATGCGCGGCTGTTCGGCCTGCAGCGCCTCCATGGTCGCGGTGATCGCCTGCGCAGTCGCATCCAGTGCGGCAACGCCTTCGTCGCCAGGCACCACGTCGGCGGCCAGCGCGCGCTTGATGTAGGACTCGGCACCGCCGGTGACCGCCGTGATTTCCGGTACTTCGGTCATCGCGAAGGCGCCGTTCATGGTGTGCACTGCGCGCAGCAGCGCGTCGCTGACCGGCTGCGGTGCCTGCTGCGCCGAGCGCAGCCAGTCCTGCAGGGTGGCCTGGTGGACTTCCACTTCGGCTTCGAGGATCTCGCGCAGCACGCTGTCGATGTTGGCTGGCGTGCCCACGGCCTCGGGCACCGGCTCGGCTTCGTCCTGCACCGACGCGATGGCTTCGGCCGCCAGGATGCGGCTGATCTCGTCCTCGCCTTCGGCCACCGGTGCCACAGGCGCGGCCGCTACCGGCAGCGGCACGTAATAGGTTTCCTCACCGGCGCCGACACGATCGGCGATGGCCTGCATCGCCTGCAGGTCCACGCTGATGCGCTGGCCATGGCGCAGCGCGGCGTTCAGCTGCGGCAGCGCGGCATGTGCGCTATCGACCATCGCCAGCACGGCCGGAGTGGCCGGGCGGCTGCCATCAAGCACGCGGTTGAGCATGCCTTCGATCTTCCAGGCGAACTCACCCAGGGTGCGTGCACCGACCAGTCGGCCACTGCCCTTGAGGGTGTGGAAGATGCGCCGGATCGGCCGCAGCCGGTCCATGTTGTCCAGCTGCACACGCCATGCCGGCAGCAGCGTGCCAAGGTTGGCCAGCTCGTCGTCGAACTCTTCCAGGAACACCTCGCGGATGTCCTCGTCGATGTTCTCGGCATCGTCGTCGAAGCCCGCCTCGGTCCCAGCCACGACCGGGATGTCCGCAGCGGGCGGAGTCGCCATGGCCTGCGGATTGAAGTCGGCCGCCGCGGCGCTCAGCTCGGCAAAGAACTGCGCGTCGGCTTCGCTGAAATCGATGGGCGCGATGGTGTCGATATCAATCACCGACACCGCCGGTGCCGGTGCATCGGAGGCCGGCGCCAGCATCTCGGCCATCGGCGCGGGCACGTCCTCCGGCACACCCGCCGGAACGGCGTCCACTCCGGCAACCACAGGGCTTTCGTCTACCCGCAGGGGCGTGGCGGCATCGACGATCTCCAGCGACGGATGCAATCCGGCGTCGTCGTCCAGCGACAGCGTCTCCATCGCGTGCAGCGACAGCACGTCGTCGGCATTGTCCAGCGCATCGGCGTCGAAGCGGAATACCACGTCCTCGCCGGCGGCAACCGCATCGTGCTCTGCAGCGACCGGGTCGAACACCGGCGCGGCAAAGTCAGCGGTGTCGAAGGGCACCGACGCGTCGACGTCGCCCTCGACGGCCATCACGGCCGCATCGGCCACTGCCGGCGGCGTTGCCTCCGACAGTGTCCACTGCGGCGCCGATCCCACTCCGGTTTCGACCCGTTCGAAACTGACCGGCTCGAAGCTGGCGAAGGTCGGACTGCGCTCATCTTCGGCACTCGCGGCCGGATCGGAGTCGGAATGGAACGGTGCGAGATCCCATTGCGGCACGTCGGGTGCAGGCGCGCTGGAGGCGGCGAAGACCAAGGGCGCATCTGCGTCGTCCTGCAGCGACAGCGGTGCAGATGCAACGGCCCCCAGCGCACCGAACATCAGGCTGTTGTCCACCACCTCCGGTGCAGGCGTGGCCGGTGGCGGATCAAAGGTAAAGTCCGGCAGCGGCACCGGCACAGTGCCGGCGGCGGGCGCGGCCGGCTGCACCGGAATCTCGATGCGCTCCGGCTGCAACGGCTCGGCCTGCAGCGCGACCGGCTCGCGTTCGATCAGCAGCGATGCGAACGGAATCGGCGCGGCGGCAACAGGTTCCACCGCGTTGCGGTCCGGCAATGGCCAGTAGCGCAGCGCTTCAAGGCTGCTGCGGGTGATGTCGAGAATGTCCTCGCGGCCCGGGCGGCGGTCGCGCAGTGCTTCGAGGTAGTACTCCAGGCTGGCCATGGCATCGGCCAGGGTGTCCAGCTGACGACCACTGGGCACGCGCTGGCGACCGATCAGCTCCGCTTCGATGTACTGCTGCACACCGCGCAGGTAATCGGCAGCCGTGCCCAGATCCAGCATGCGCAGCGCGCCGGAGACATCGCCCAGCAGGCGCGGCACGTCCTGCAGCTCGGCATGGTTCCAGCTGGTTTCAATGAACGCGACGAAGTGCTCGCGGGCGGCGGCGAAGTTGGCGATGGCCTCATGCGCCAGCACCTCAACCGTGCGCCGGTTCTCCACCGCGCTCGGATCGTCCTCGCCACTGCCGCCGGCGCCCAGATGAGCAACCTGGTCATCCAGCGAGGCATCCACGTACAGCAGTGCCCCGGCGATATCCAGCAACAGGTTCTCGTCGATCTGCTGGCGCCCTTCGACCACGCCACGCAGTGCATCACGCTGCTGCACGACCACGCCGCGGGCAACGCCCAGGCCCATCATGCCCAGCGTATCGGCCACCGCACCGAGCTCGTTGGCCTGGGTCTGCAGCTGCTCCGGCGCACCGCCGGTACGCAGGTGCAGGTCCAGTGCATCCTTGATGCGCAGCAGTTCTTCCTTCACTGCACTGCCCACGGTATCGAGCAGCTCGCGGTTGCGCCCGCTCAGACTGCCGCGGGCATGGTCCAGCTCGGCCTCGGTGGCGGTGACGCTGTCCGGTGCGAATGCCAGCAGTACGCTGTCATGCACGCCTTCTTCGCCACGTGCGGCACGGATCTCGTTGAGCAGCGGCATCAGCACGATCGGGATGTCGCGATGCCCGTTCTGCAGGCGCTCCAGGTAGTCGGGCAGCAGCACGCTGCCACGCATCAGGGTCGCGCAGGCTTCATCCCGATCGGCCACACCCCCAGCGCCGATGGCATTGGCCAGCTGTTCAAGCTCCTCGGCCACCATCGCCGGGGCATACAGTTCGACCATGCGCAGGGTGCCCTGCACCTGGTGCAGGTAGCCGGCGCAGATGCGCATGCGGCTGGCATCGGCCGGGTCTTCCGCGTAGTACTCGACCTCGTTGCGCACCTGGCGCAGGGTCTCGTCCAGCTCAGGCTTGACCCAACCCAGCGCTGCGTGGCTCATCGCATCGCGCAGACTGCTCATGGACGCGCTCCGTTCGCCGCCGCGCGGAAGCCGCGCGAGTTCTGGCGTGGGGAATGGAAATGCTTCATCGACTGGTTCCTTGCTCGCCGCCCTGCCCGCGTCACGCCGGCAGCTTGAAGTCGGCGACCGAACGACGCAGGTCGGCCGCCAGCTGCGCGAGGTGGCCGATCGATTCGGCGGTCTGCCCGGCACCCTGCGAGGTCTGGCCGGTGATCTGCCGGATCACGCCCATGGTGCGGGTGATGTCCGAGGCCGCGGCGGACTGCTGCTGGGCGGCGATGGAGATGTTCTTGATGAGGGTGTTCAGTGCATTGGACACGCGCTCGATTTCGGTCAGCGCGGTGCCGGCGTCCTCGGCCAGGCGTGCACCGGACACCACCTCGGCGGTGGTCTGTTCCATCGACGTGACCGCTTCATTGGTGTCGGCCTGGATGGCCTGCACCAGGTTCTCGATGCGTCGGGTCGCGCCGGAGGTACGTTCTGCCAAGCGCTGCACTTCGTCGGCCACGACCGCGAAACCACGGCCCGCTTCACCGGCCGAGGCCGCCTGCACCGCCGCGTTCAACGCCAGGATATTGGTCTGCTCGGAAATGTCGTTGATCAGTTCCACGATCGAGCCGATTTCCTGCGACGACTCGCCCAGGCGCTTGATACGCTTGGAGGTTTCCTGGATCTGGTCGCGGATCTGGTCCATGCCCTGGATGGTCTCGCGCACCACGCCGGCACCCTCGGCGGCGATCACCACCGAGCGCTGTGCCACGTCGGCCGACTCGGCCGAGTTGCGCGACACCTGTTCGATGCTCGCCGCGATTTCGCCGATGCGGTCCGAAGCCGAGGTGATCTGGTTGGCCTGGTGGCCCGCCGCCTCTGCCAGCTGCATGGCGGTGGCCTGGGTTTCCTGGGTGGACAGCGCGACCTTGGCCGAGGTGTCGTTGATGGTGGTCACCAGGTGGCGCAGCTCGTCCACCGCGTAATTGATTGCGTCGGCGATCGCGCCGGTCATGTCCTCGGTCACCGAGGCCTTCACCGTCAGGTCACCCTCACCGAGCGAGGAAATTTCGTCCAGCAGCCGCATGATCGCCTGCTGGTTGCGGCTGTTGAACTCCACCTGGGTCTGGTAGCGCAGTTCCTGCTCGCGCGAGCGGCTGCGCACGTTGGTGGAGACGAAACCGATGATCGCGATCAGCGACAGCGCACCGGAGACCACGCCGATCCAGAAATTCGGGAACAGGCGGGTATCGGACACCGAGCCGAACGAGGAGAACGCCTCGAACAGCTTGCGGCTGTCGTCCAGCATGTGCGCCGAACCCTGGCCCAGTGCGGTGGCCGCCGACTGCGCCGCGAACAGCTGGCGCGAGCTGGCCAGGATCGCGTCGGCGTCCTGCTTCATCGCTTCCCACTTCTGCTGCGACTGCTCCAGCGCGGCCACGGCGGCGGCACCGCGCACGGCGGTGATGCCCAGTTCCTCGTTGCCGTTGCGCAGGCCGTCGAGCACCTGAGAGAACACGGTGATGTCACGGGCCAGTGCATCGCCCGAGGTGGCAGCGGCGCTGCCACCGGCACGCATTTCCGTCACGCGGCGGGCCATGGAGCCGGCCACCACCACCTGCTGCAGGGCGCTGTACACCTGCGACGACGGCGCGCCGGAAGCGGACATCGCACGCACCAGCTCGTTCAGCTGGGCCTGTAGCCCCGGCACGGCGCCGGTGAAGTTGTTGGCGTTGCCGGCCAGGGCCAGCACCGCCGGTTCACTGGCGACCAGCTGCCCGGCCTGCTTGCCCAGCGGCGCCCAGGTTTCGCCCAGGGTGGCGATCGCATCGGACACGCCCGGTTCCTTGCCGTAGCGCCCCTGCAGGGTCGACACGTTCTGTTCGATCGCGTTGCGGGTGGCCTTGAAGGCGGTGAACGCCTGCGCGTTGCCGCCCACCGCGTCGCGGCCCTGGTTGGCCAGCTGCTGTGACAGCACCTGCAGGTCGGCCGCCTTGGAACCGGCATCGGCCAGGCGACTGCCCTGCCAGGTGGCGACGCCGGTGTTGACGCCGAACAGGATCATCGATGCCAGCAGCAGGAACAGCCAGAGGTTGCTGCCGCCCAGCCGCAGCTTGCCGGTCTTGGTGGCGTCCGAAGCAGTACTCATCGTTCAACCTCGATCTTCAATGCAGGGGGCGTTGCCCGGCCTCAGGCCGCGGCTTGCCGGAATTCAGGGGTACGCGACAGCAGCGAGAGCGAGAACACGCCCCAGTCGTGGCCGTCGGCGTGGAAGGCGCGATCGACGAAGTGGCCGTAACGCCCTTCGGCCAGCGTGCCGGCCGCGATCTGCTGGTCCAGTTCGAAGCTGCGCTGGCCGAACAGTTCATCGATGGTCAGCGCGACGTCGCCGCCGGCCTGGCGCATGATCAGCACGCGCTGGCCTTCCTGCTGCACGGTACGCGTGCCTTCCAGGAAGTACTTCAGGTCGACCACCGGGAACAGGTTGCCGCGCAGGTTGCCCACGCCCAGCAGCCACGGCTGTGCGCACGGCACCGGGGTGACCGGCGGCATCGGCACGATTTCCACCACTTCGCGGAAATCGGACACCAGCCGACGCTGGCCGACGCGGTAACCCACGCCACGCCAGAGGTCCTGCGCGAACTGGCGCTCGGGCAGCTGCACCGCGTGGGCCAGGCTTCGCCGTTCGTAGGCTTCGAGGATGTCGAAGGGCGAGCGCATCAGGCCACCAGCTCGTTGATCCGCGCGATCAGTTCATCCTCGCGCGGCGGCTTGACGATGTAGTCGGCCGCGCCCTGGCGCAGGCCCCAGGCCTTGTCGGTTTCCATCGCCTTGGTGCTGACGATGATCACCGGGATGTGCTTGATCGCCGCATCACGGGCCATCGCACGGGTGGCCTGGAAGCCGCTCATGCCGGGCAGGACCACGTCCATCAGCACCAGCTGCGGCACCTGGTCGCGTACCAGTTGCAGTCCATCCTCGGCGTTGTCCGCTTCCAGCACCTCATGGCCGGCACGGCGCAGCCACTGGGTGAACACCGCGCGGTCGGTCGGTGAATCCTCGATCAGAACGATACGAGCCATTGTGCCTTTCCCCCCTGGTCAGGCGTTGACGTATGTGCGGATGGCACCCAGCAGTTCTTCACGCGTGAAAGGCTTCGTCAGGTACTGCTCCGAGCCGACGATGCGTCCCCGCGCCTTGTCGAACAGGCCATCCTTGGACGAGAGCATGATGACCGGGGTCGCCTTGAACAGCTGGTTGCCCTTGATCAGCGCACAGGTCTGGTACCCGTCCAGGCGCGGCATCATGATGTCGACGAAGATGATCTGCGGTTGCTGGTCTGCGATCTTGGCAAGCGCTTCGAAGCCGTCGGTGGCGGTGACCACCTCGCAGCCTTCGCGCTTGAGCAGCGTTTCCGCAGTCCTGCGGATGGTCTTCGAATCATCGATGACCATCACCCGGAGTCCTGCGAGTTCCCCGCCCGCAGTCGTGTTTTCAGTCATTGCCTATCCCCAAGCGCACGGCCCGATCTCTGGCGGGGGCCGCTACGAAAGCGTATCTATATCGCACTTTCCGCGCCCGCTTCAAGGCCGCCCCATGGCGCGGGGCATGGCACCCTCCTGAACGTGACGGGTTTCGCAATGCGTGCGCGAGCCCCGGGCGGACGCTGCGTTGCAGTACGGCGGGGAGGCGCGCGGGCGGCGTTGCCGCTACCATCAACGCCTTGCCTGACAGGTGCGCCCATGCCGTTGAACGTCATCGTGGTGATGGATCCCATCGCCCACATCAAGATCGCCAAGGACACCACCTTCGCCATGCTGCTGGAAGCCCAGCGCCGCGGCCATGCCCTGCACTACGTGCGTCCGGGTGGCCTGGCCCTGGAGGGCGGCGTGGCGGTGGCCCAGACCGCGCCATTGCAGGTGCGCGACGACCCGGCCGGCTGGTATGAGCTGGGCGCATTCAGCCGCACCGAATTCGGCCCCGGCCAGATCGTGCTGATGCGCAAGGACCCGCCGGTCGACGCCGAATACATCTACGACACCCAGGTGCTGGACGTGGCCGCGGCGGCCGGCGCCTGCGTGGTCAACAATCCGCAGGGCCTGCGCGACTACAACGAGAAGCTGGCCGCCCTGCTGTTCCCGCAATGCTGCCCGCCGACCCTGGTCAGCCGCGACGCCAAGGCGCTGAAGGCCTTTGCCCTGGAACACGGCCAAGCCGTCCTGAAGCCGCTGGATGGCATGGGAGGACGCTCGATCTTTCGCAGCGGCCAGGGCGACCCGAACCTGAACGTGATTCTGGAAACGCTGACCGACGGCGGCCACAGGATGGCACTGGCGCAGAAGTTCATTCCCGACATCACCGCCGGCGACAAGCGCATCCTGCTGGTCGATGGCGAACCGGTCGACTACTGCCTGGCACGCATCCCGCAGGGCGATGAGTTCCGCGGCAACCTCGCCGCCGGCGGCCGCGGCGAAGGCCGCCCGCTGAGCGAGCGCGACCGCTGGATCGCCGCCCAGGTGGGCCCGGAGATGAAGCGTCGTGGCATGCGCTTCGTCGGCTTGGACGTGATCGGGGATTATCTGACCGAGGTCAACGTGACCAGCCCGACCTGCGTGCGCGAACTGGACGCACAGTACGGACTGAACATTGCCGGCACGCTGTTCGACGCGCTCGAGGCCGGCCTGCGCTGATGCCGTCCGCACCTGCCGTCCTGCCCCCGCCACCGCGCGAAGCGCAACGGCTGGGGGCGACCATCGCGCTGTCTGTGCTGGTCCACGCCCTGCTGATCCTGGGCGTGGGCTTCGCCGTGAAGGGCGATGCCCCGCTGGTGCCGACGCTGGAAGTGATCTTCAGCCAGACCCGCACCGCATTGACGCCGAAGCAGGCCGATTTCCTGGCCGCGGCCAACCAGGAAGGCGGCGGCGAGCACGACCGCGCACAGCGTCCGCGCGACAACCAGGCCGGCATCGTCCCACAGGCCCAGTCCGGGCTGAGCCCGGTGCCGCAGCAGCAGCAATCGGCCGCGCCGGTTCCGCCGCCGCAGGCACGGGTGGTCAGCAGCCGCAATGGCGAAGAGGTGGTGGCGCAGGCACAGTCCCGCCCCACGCCGGATCAGCCCGAACCGGACGCACCGCTGAGCGCGCGCGAGCAGCGCGATGTGGAGATGGCGCGGTTGGCTGCCGAAGTGCATCTGCGCTCGGCGCAGTACGCCAAGCGCCCGAACCGCAAGTTCGTATCGGCCAGCACGCGCGAATATGCCTATGCCAATTACCTGCGCGCGTGGGTCGATCGCGCCGAGCGCGTAGGCAACCTGAATTACCCGGATGAGGCGCGGCAGCGCCGTCTCGGTGGCCAGGTGGTGATCAGCGTGGGCGTGCGCCGCGATGGCAGCGTGGAGAGCAGCCGGATCCTGCGTTCGAGCGGGACGCCGCTGCTGGATGAGGCAGCACTGCGGGTGGTGAAGCTGGCCCAGCCGTTCCCTCCGTTGCCGAAGACCGAAGACGAGATCGACATTCTGCAGGTCACCCGTACCTGGGTGTTCCTGCCGGGCGGCACCCTGCACGACGACCGGTAGGGTTCTGGTGCCCGGGCCTGCGGCCCGGGACCCGCTGAAAGGCTAGAGCAACGGCAACAGCGGCGGTTGGTGTACTGAAGCGTGGCGAGGCGGTGTCGGGCGGCGGGGACGCCGCAAGTACGTCCGTGTAGGCTTAGCCGCGGCATCCATGCCGCGGATACCCCGCCGCCCGACACCGCCCCGCCTCTGACAGATCGCGGCGCACCATTGCTTTGGTAGGTGTCGAACTTGGTCGACACACATCCACGCCATGCGTGGATGCGAGCGAAGCGATCGGCTTTTGATTTTGATTTTCTTTTTTGATTTTCCGTGGCGGACGCGCACGGAAACTGTCAGAGGCCGGGCGGGTGGGCTGCGCAGGGGCGTGAGCCGCATGGATGCGGCGACCGAGCTTACATGGACGTACTTGCAGCGCCCCCTGCGCAGCCCACCCGCCCGGCCAACCCCACGAATCCGCGATCAGCGAGCCGCCACGAGGGGCTCAGCCGTTGGCCTTCGCCTTCGCCTCGCGCGCGGCCTGCTGCTCGACCAGGGTCAGTGCCACGTTGTCGCGCAGGTAGGCCGGCTCAACCTTCTCCGGTGCGATCGCCTCGCCACGCGCGAACGCCGGCACCGCCAGTGCCAATACGTCCGACGCCCGCGGCAGCGCCGTGGCATCAAAGCCGCGTAGGCCGGTGCCCAGTTGGGTCACCAGTGCCCCTTCAGCTGCACCGAAACCGGTGCCGACACCGTAGGCCGACATCCCTTCCGGCAGCGCCACCGCAGCAGGTGCGCACACGCGTTCGGCATCACGCGCCACCGGCAGGCCGTCCACACGCTCGAAGCGGGCGACATACAGTTCGCCCATCCGTGCATCGATCGCCGACAGGATCTGCGTTTCTTCTGCCGGCGCCCGCAGCGCCAGCACCTGCAGCGTCGAGACCGGCAACAACGGCCGGTCCAGCGCCAGTGCGATGCCCTGGGCAATCGCGATCGCCAGGCGCACGCCGGTGAACGCCCCGGGGCCGCGGCTGAGCGCGATGCCGTCCAGCTGGCGACGGCTGATGCCGGCCTCGGCCAGCAGCGCCTCGGCCCACGGCAGGCTCAGTTCGGCATGCCGGCGCGGGGCGATCTCGAAGCGTTCCAGTACCTGCCCATCGACATGCAGGGCAACGGAACAGGCTTCGGTGGCGGTTTCAAAGGCGAGCAGTTTCATCGGATCGGGTCAGAACAGGGGGAACGTGGCACCGGGCGCCGGCTCGGGGTCGGTCACAACAGCGGTCGGGGCAGCCGCATCATCGGCCACGGGCGCCCATTGTGGCGTAAAGAAGGCCTGCACATCGGTCAGGTTGCGGGTACGGCGGAACGGCGGCAGCGAATCGAGGAAGACCCGGCCGTAGCCGCGGTTGAGCAGGCGCGGGTCGCACAACACCAGCACGCCACGGTCGCTCTCGCTGCGGATCAGGCGGCCGACGCCCTGTTTCAGCGCAATCACCGCCTGTGGCAGCTGCTCATCGCGGAACGGATTGCCGCCCTGGCTGCGGATCGCCTCCAGCCGCGCCTCGTACACCGGATCGTCCGGTGCCGCGAACGGCAGCTTGTCGATCATCACCACGCTCAGCGCCTCACCCACCACGTCCACGCCCTCGCGGAAACTGGCCGAGCCCAGCAGCACGCCATTGCCCGATTCGCGGAAGCGTTGCAGCAGCGTCGCGCGCGGTGCCTCGCCCTGCACGAACAACGGCCAAGGCCCATCACGCAGTGCCTCGGCGGCCTCGCGCAATGCACGGTGCGAGGCGAACAACAGGAACGCCCTGCCCTGCGACGCCTGCAGCACCGGCCGCAAGGTCTGGATCAGCGCGGTTCCGAAACCACGCGCGGCCGGATCAGGCAGGCCCTCGGGCAGATAGCACAACGCCTGCTCCGGCCAGTTGAACGGGCTGGGCTGGACCAGCGTATGCGGATCGTCCAGGCCCAGGCGGGTGGCAATGTGATCGAAACCACCGCCCACGGTCAGTGTCGCCGAGGTAAAGATCCATGCGGCTCGGCTGCGTTCGCGATGCTCGCGCAATGGACCGGACACATCCATTGGCGTGCGCTGGCAGCGGAAACCACGCGGCGTGAGCTCGTACCAGAGCACATCGGCGGCGCTGGCGGTCTCCGCCGGATCGGTATCGAAATCGAGGGTGGGTTCGTCATCGCCCAGCCAGCGACTGAGCCGCGAGACCGCCTCGCGCGCCCGCGCATGGCAGGCATCCAGGCCCGCCGCGGCTTCGCGCAGCGGCTGCAGCGCCTGCTCCAGGGTCACCAGCCCCGCCATCACCGTATCGAACCCGTCGCGCACCTGTGGCATCGCCAGCGCGCGCCATTGCGTGCCACGCGGCGGCAGTCCCTCCATCGCCGAACGCAGCGCCAGCAGCGCCTGCTGCAACTGGTCGACCGGTTCCTGCAGCGCCGACTGCGCGCCCCCGACTCCGCGCGCCTCGGCCAGGCAGTCGCGGCCCAGTTCCTGCCACGGACGCATGCCAAAACCTTCGCCGAAGAACTGCGCGGCCAACTCGGGCAGCTGGTGTGCCTCGTCGATGACAAAGGCCTGCGCCCCCGGCAGCAGCTCGCCGAAGCCGTCCTGCTTCAGTGCCAAGTCGGCCAACAGCAGGTGGTGGTTGACCACCACCACATCGGCGGCCTGCGCACGTTGCCGCGCGCGCACCACGAAGCAGTCATCCCAGAACGGGCAGTCGGTACCCAGGCAGTTGTCGACAGTGGACGTGACCATCGGCAGCAGCGGCGAATCATCGGCCAGGCCTTCCAGTTCGGCGATGTCACCGAACTCCGAACGACCGGACCAGGCCAGGATCCGCTGGAACTGCGCGGCCTGTTCGGGGCTGGAAAAACGCGGCTCGCCCCGCGCCTGCTGCAGGCGATAGCGGCACAGGTAGTTCGCACGTCCCTTCAGCAGCGCACTGCGCAGGCCGACACCGAGTGCCTGGCGCACCCGTGGCAGATCGCGGTGGTAGAGCTGGTCCTGCAGTGCGCGGGTACCGGTGGAGATGATGGTGCGCAACCCGGACAGCAGCACCGGCACCAGGTAGGCGAACGTCTTGCCGGTGCCGGTACCGGCCTCGGCCAGCAGCAGATCACGCTGCTGCATCGCATCGGCGATGGCTTCGGTCAGGTGCAGCTGTGCCGGACGCGGGACGAATGCATCCAGGTGCGAGGCGAGCGCGCCGCCGTCGCTGAGGGCTTCGCGGCTGGCATGGACAAGGTCGGACATCAGAGGGAAAGGATACCCGGCCGGGCGCTGCCCGGCACCCGTTTCAAGCCAGGGCACCAGCAAAAGCAACGGCAACAGCTTGGTTCATGGCTCTGGGTTTCTACATGCTGGGCGGGTCGGG